>NZ_JBISWK010000129.1:0-22796 GCF_044462205.1 Kocuria rhizosphaericola
AGCGCCGGAGGGTGCTGGCCGTGGGGGCGCACCCGGACGACCTCGAGCTCGCCTGCGGGGCGACCCTGGCCAAGCTGGTGGACACCGGCCACGAGGTCCGCGGTCTGGTGATGAGCTCCGGCGAGGTCGGCGGCAACGTGGGTCTGCGCCCGGCCGAGGCCCAGCGCGGCGCCTCCTTCCTGGGACTCACGGGCCTGCGGGTGCACGACTTCCCGGACACGAAGCTGGAGACCGTGAGCAACGACATGGTGCGGGCCATCGAGGCCGCGATCCGGGAGTTCGAGCCGGACGTGATCTTCACCCACTCCGCCCATGACCAGCACCAGGACCACTACGCGGTGCACCAGGCCACCCTGCGCGCGGCCCGGGCCCACCACTCGATCCTGTGCTTCGAGTCCCCGTCGGTGACCCGCGACTTCGACCCGTCCGTGTTCGTGGACATCGACGGCTACGTCGACGTCAAGGTCGAGGCCGTGCTCTCGCACCGGGACCAGGCCGGCAAGCCCTACATGACTCCGGGGCGGGTCCGCGGCATGGCGGCCTTCCGCGGGGCGCAGGCGAAGAACACCAACGCGGAGGCCTTCGAGCCGGTCCGCCTGCTCGGCTCCGCGATCGGCGACCTCTGACCCCTCGGATGCCGGGACGTCCTCGCGGACATCCCGGCACCCCGCAGGATCTCGGCGGAGGAGCAGGGCGACGATCCCGCTTGGAATCCCGGGCGGGGATCCCGGGCGGGGATCCCGGGCGGGGATCCCGGGCGGGGATCTCGACGGGGGACCCGGGCGCGGATCCCGACGACGGTGCGGCGGCGCCGGACGCGCTCCGGCCGGCGCCGCCCCGCTCAGACGGGGCCGGAGCTGCCGGCCGGGTACTCGAGCAGCGGGACCCGGCCGTCCTCGAAGGCGGCCAGCACCTCCTCGACGATGCGCCATCCCTGCTCCGCCGCGTCCCCGCGGACGCTGAAGGTGTGGTCGCCCTCCAGGATGCCCCGCAGCACGCTGCCGTAGGCGGTCAGGCCCGGCCGGGCCATCCCGGACGAGAGCGTCACCCGGGTCATCCCGCGGGAGTCGAAGGGCCCGCCCACATTGAGCTCCAGGCTCAGCTGCTCCTCCTCGAGGCCCGTGCGCAGGACGTTCGGCGCGACGTCCCCGGCGCGGGGCAGCTGCTCGTAGTCGTGCGGCGGACGGCGGAACGTGACGGCGATCTCCTGGCGGGGGTTGCCCACCGCCTTGCCCGAGCGCAGGGTCACCGGCACGCCGTTCCAGCGCCACGTGTCGACCTCGAGGACCACCTGCGCGAACGTCTCCGTCCCGCGCTCCGGGTCCACCCCCTCCTCGGCCGTGTAGTCGGGCAGCTCACGGCCCTCCACGCTGCCGGCGGTGTAGCGGCCCCGGGTCGCGGCCCCCTCGACGTCGCCCTCCCAGAGCTTCGCGGCCCGCAGCACGTGGCTGGTCAGCGTGGGGATCTCCACCTGGTCGAACGAGGAGGGCGGTTCCATCATGACCAGGGCCATGACCTGCAGCAGGTGGGACTGGACCATGTCCCGCAGCGCCCCCGTGGCGTCGTAGAACCCCGCGCGGCCCTCCAGGCCCAGGGTCTCGTCGAAGACGATCTCCACGGACTCCACGTGCTCCCGGCTCATGAGCGGCTCCAGCAGCCGGTTGGCGAAGCGCAGCCCCACGAAGTTGAGCACCGCCGGCATGCCCAGGAAGTGGTCCACCCGGAAGGTCCGCTCCTCCGGGACGAGCCGGCCCACGAGCCGGTTCAGCTCCCGGGCGGTCTCCGTGTCGGAGCCGATCGGCTTCTCGAGGGCCAGCACCAGGTCCTCCGGCAGGTCCAGGCCGGCCATGACCTCGCACGCCTTCGCGGTGACCGCGGGGGGCAGGGCGAAGTACAGGCAGACGGGGCCCTCCACGGTGTCGAGCAGGCGCTCGAGATCCCCGGCGTCGGTGACGTCGCCCGCCACGTAGCGGGCGCTCTCCCGCGTGTGCGCGGCGGCGGGTCCGGTCGCGCCGACGGAGTCGAAGGCCTCCGCCACGACCTGCCCCCAGCCCTCCGAGGGCTCGCGCGAGGAGCCGACGACGTCGATCCGCAGCTCCGGGGTGGAGGTCAGGAGCGTGCCCAGGCCCGGCAGGAGCAGGCGGGACGTGAGGTCGCCGGTGGCGCCGAGGATGATCAGGGTCCTGATGCTCGTCATGTCAGCACGGTACCCCGGGACCAGGCGCTCAGGCCTGTTGCGTGATCCCGGCGGTGACGTCCCGCGCGATCTCCCGCTTGAGGATCTTGCCCGTGGCCGTCTTCGGCAGGTTCCCGACGACGTGCACCTCTCGGGGGTACTTGTAGACGGCGAGGGAGCGCTTCGCGTGCTCGACGATCTCCTCGGAGGTCACGCTCATGCCCGGCCGGGCGCTGAGCACCGCCACGATCTCCTGACCGTGCCGGGGGTGGGGCCTGCCGACGACCGCGACCTCCGAGACGGCGGGGTGCGCGGCGATGACCTCCTCGACCTCGCGGGGATAGACGTTGTACCCGCCGCGGATGATGAGCTCCTTTTTGCGGTCGACGACGAAGACGAAGCCGTCCTCGTCCATCCAGCCCGTGTCCCCGGTCCGCAGCCAGCCGTCACGCAGGGCGGCGGCCGTGGCCTCCGGATTCCCGTAGTAGCCCTTCATGATCGTCGGGCCACGATAGAGCAGCTCGCCCACGTGCTCCGGGCCCCGCGGCAGGACGTCGTCGTCGGCGTTCACGACCCGGCACTCGGTGCCCCACAGGGGTCTGCCGATCGACAGCGGCTTGCGCTCCTCCCGGGAGACGTTGGCCGAGACGGAGCTCGTGGACTCCGACAGGCCGTAGCCCTCGAGCACCGTCGCGTGGGGGAACTCCGCCTCGAAACGGTGCAGCGTCTCGCCCGGCAGCGCGGCACCGCCCGAGGTGACGCGCTCCACGCTGGACAGGTCCCGTCCCGCGGTGCCTGCCTCGAGCATGGCGATCAGCATGGTGGGCACGGCGGAGAAGCGCACCACCCGGTGGTGCTCGATGAGGTCCATGGCCGCGGCCGGGGCGAAGCGGGGGAGCAGGACCATGGGAACGCCGAAGCGCACCGCGATGTTGAGCACGCTCGTGAGCCCGTAGACGTGGAAGAACGGCAGGATGGCCAGGGTCGTGTCGTCGGGTCCGATCCCCACGCGCTCGGTCGATGCGGTCGAGTTCATGTAGATCCCGAAGTGGGTGAGCTCGGCGCCCTTGGGGGTGCCGGTGGTCCCGCTCGTGTAGATGATCACCGCGGTGTCGTCCGCGTTCGTCGCCGCCGCGTCCACGGGGGCGCGGCGGGCGAGGAGCTCGGCGAAGTCGGCGGTGCCCTCGGGCCGCGACCTCGACCCGGTGTCGACCACGTACACCGCGACGTCGCCGGTCTCGCGGGCCGCCTTGAGGGCCTCGGCCGCCACCAGATCGGTGGTCACGAGCAGCCGGCAGCCCGAGTTCCTCAGCTGGAAGGCCATCTCCCGCGCGGTCAGCAGCGGGTTCATGGGCACCATGACGTAGCCGGCGCGGACGAGGCCGTAGTACGCGAAGAGGAACTGCGGGACGTTCGGCAACTGGACGCCGATCGTGGAGCCGGGTTCGAGACCCAGGGCCCGGAGGTTCGCGGCCACGAGGTCCGCTGCGGCGTCGACCTCACGGAAGGTCCACCTCCGCTCCCCGAGCACCATGCAGGTCCTCCCGGGGGAGGTCTCGGCCGTCTCGCGCAGCATCATGGACAGGTTGAAGCTCATGGATCTCTCCTTCTCGGGCGCTCGCCGCCGGGGCGATCGCCCCGGCGTTCTGGGGGCGGACCGGCTCAGCTGCGCAACCACGAGACGATCTCGGCGACGCAGGCGGGCTTGTCGCTGTCCTCGACCTCGACCGTGACCCGGACGGTGGACTGCGCTCCCTGCGGGCCCCGCTCGAGCTCGATCAGCTCCGCGCCGGCCCGGACCCGGCAGCCGACCGGCACCGGGCGGGGGAAGCGGACCTTGTTGGAACCGTAGTTGACGACCATCTTCAGGCCCTCGACGCGGTAGACCTCCCGCAGCAGCGCGGGGAGCAGCGAGAGGGTGAGGAAACCGTGCGCGATGGGGCCCCCGAAGGGACCGGACCGCGCGCGCTCCGGATCGGTGTGGATCCACTGGTGGTCGTCGGTGGCCTCGGCGAAGAGGTCCACCTGCTCCTGCGTGACCGTCCGCCACTCGCTGTGGCCGAGGTGCGTGCCCAGCGCCCCGGCGTAGTCGTCGATCCCGGTGAAGCTCTGCATCGTGATGTCTCCTGCGGTCGGAACGGATGGGGTCAGGCGCGGGGGCCGCCGGCGACGTAGAGCACCTGGCCGGAGACGAACGACGCGTCCTCGCGCACGAAGAAGGACGCCGCCGCGGCGATGTCCTCGGGCGTGCCGGTCCGGGCGACGGGGATCTGCCGGGCGGCGTTCGCCACGAACTGTTCGTAGGCCACGCCCATGCGCTCGGCGGTCGTCCGCGTCATCGCGGTCTCGATCAGCCCCGGGGCGATGGCGTTGACCGTGACGCCGAACTTCCCGAGCTCGATCGCGAGGGTCTTCGTGAAACCCTGGATGCCGGCCTTGGCGGCCGCGTAGTTGGCCTGGCCGCGGTTGCCCAGGGCCGAGGTGGAGGAGATGTTCACGATCCGGCCCCAGCCCTGCTCGGTCATGTGCGCCTGCACGGCGCGGGACATGAGGAAGTGGCCGCGCAGGTGCACGTTCATCACGGTGTCCCAGTCGTCGGCGCTCATCCGGAACAGCAGGTTGTCCCGCAGCACGCCGGCATTGTTGACGAGGACGGTGGGCGGGCCCAGCTCGGCGGCCACGGAGTCGACGAGCTCGGTGACGGAGGCCTCGTCGGCGACGTCCGCGGCGTAGGCCCGGGCCGTGCCCCCGGCCGAGCGGATCGCGTCGACGACGTCGGAGCACGCGTCCGCGGAGAGGTCGACGGCCGCGACGGCCATGCCGTCGGCGGCGAGTCGCTGCGCGAGCGCGGCACCGATGCCGCGGGCCGCGCCGGTGACGACGGCGGTGCGCTGGTTCGTGGTCATGGGTCCTCCGGTGGGTCGAGGTGGTCGAGTGGGTGTGGTGGGGTCAGAGCGGGCCGGTGAGGCCGGATCCGCCGTCGAGCACGAGGGAGCGGCCCGTGATCCAGGAGGCGTCCTCGGAGAGCAGGAAGGCGGTGGCGGCCGCGACGTCGTCGGCGGTGCCGATCCTGCCGAGGGGGTAGCCCGCCGCGACCTGCTCCTCGCCCCCGGCGAGCAGCGCCGCGGCGAACCGGGTGCGCACGATCGCCGGCGCCACGGCGTTGACCCGCACGGCCGGGGCCAGTTCGAGGGCCAGTTCCTCGGTGAGGTGCAGGACGGCGGCCTTGGTGGCCCCGTAGAAGGCGAGGCCGGGGGCGGGGCGCGTGCCCGCCACGGAGGCGACGTTGACGACCGACCCGTGCGGGCCGAGCCCGGCGCGCACGGCCGTGCGGGTCATCGAGAGCGTGCCGAGCACGTTGACCTCGAAGATCTTGCGCGCCGCCGCGTGGTCGAGCTCGTCCAGGGTGCCGTGCACGGGGTTGATCCCGGTGTTGTTCACGAGGTGGTCGAGCCGGCCGAACGCCTCGAGGGTGCGCTCGACCACCGCCGCGTGGTGGTCGGGGTCGCTTCCCTGGCCCGGCACCGCGATGGCCCGCTCGGGACCGCCGAGGGAGTCCGCGGCGGCCCCGAGGGCCTCGGGCCTGCGGGCCGTCAGGCAGACTCTGGCGCCCTCGGCCACGAGCCGTTCGGCGATGCCGAGGCCGATGCCCCGGCTGGCGCCGGTGACGACGGCGACCCTGCCCTCGAAGCGGCCGCTCACGAGAGCCGTTCCACGATCATGGCCATGCCCTGGCCACCGCCCACGCACATCGTCTCCAGGCCGATCTGCTTGTCGTGCTGGCGCAGGGAGTTCAGCAGCGTGGCCGTGATCCGGGCGCCGGTCATGCCCCACGGATGGCCGAGCGCGATGGCCCCGCCGTTGACGTTGAGCCTGTCCTCCGGGATGCCGAGATCCTCGGCGGACGGCAGGACCTGGGCCGCGAAGGCCTCGTTGAGCTCGACGAGGTCCACGTCGCCGATGCCCATCCCGGCCCGGGCGAGCGCCTGCCGGGACGCCTCGACGGGGCCCATGCCCATGATCTCGGGCGAGAGGGCGGTCAGCCCGGTCGAGACGATGCGGGCGAGCGGGGTGAGCCCCAGTTCCTTCGCCCGGGTGTCGCTCATGACCACGAGCGCGGCGGCGCCGTCGTTCATGGGGCACGCGTTGCCGGCGGTGACGGTCCCGTCGGGGCGGAACACCGGGCTCAGCTGGGAGACCGCCTCGAGGGTGGTGCCGGCCCGGGGGCTGTCGTCCTGCGTCACGAGCGTGCCGTCCGGCAGCGTGAGGGGGGCGATCTCCCGGTCCCAGAACCCGGAGTCCCGGGCCCGCTCCGCGCGGTTCTGCGAGCGCACCGCGTAGGCGTCCTGCGCCTGCCGGGAGACGCCGCGCAGCTGTGCCACGTTCTCCGCGGTCTGGCCCATGGCGATGTAGACGTCCGGGACCCCGCCGTCGGCGCGGGGGTCCTGCCAGGTCTCGGCGCCGCCCGCTGCCCGGTGGGCGGAGCGCTCCCAGGCCTCCCGGAAGTACGGGTTGCGGGTGTCCTCGTCCGAGCGGCCCCGGCCGAGGCGGCTCGTGGCCTCCACCCCGGCCGAGACGAACACGTCCCCCTCGCCGGCCCGGATGGCGTGCATCGCCATGCGGGTGGTCTGCAGGCTGGACGAGCAGAAGCGGGTGATCGTGGTTCCTGGGACGTCGTCGAGGCCGGCGCGGACGGCCACGAGGCGGCCGAGGTTCTGGCCGGACTCCGCCTCGGGGACGCCGCAGCCCAGGATCAGGTCGTCGATCTCCGAGGGGTCCAGTGCGGGGACCTCGGCCAGGGCGGCGCGGACCATCTGGGCCGCCATGTCGTCGGCGCGCATCTCGCGCAGGGAGCCCTTCCGGGCGCGGCCGATGGGGGAGCGGACGGCGGAGACGATGACAGCTTCGGGCATGGTGTTCCTTCCGGTGGTGACGGGTGCGGTGGTGGTGCGGCTGCTCAGGCGAAGGCCGAGACGCCGGTGATCGCCCGGCCGACGATGAGGGACTGCATGGAGTCGGTGCCCTCGTAGGTGTAGACCACCTCCATGTCGGTGAGGTGGCGTGCGACGTCGTTCTCGAGCAGGAGCCCGTTGCCGCCCAGGATGTCGCGGGCGGTCGAGACCACCCAGCGGGCCTTCTTCGCCGCGGTGAGCTTGGCGAGGGAGGCCATGGGGCCGGTGAGGACGCCCTCGTCCTGGAGCTCGACGAGCCGGAAGCAGATCAGCTTGATCGCGGTGGTCTCGGCGAGCATGTTGGCGAGGTTGTTCTGCACGAGCTGGTAGCTGCCGATGGTCCGCCCGAACTGCAGGCGCTCGCCCGCGTAGCGGACAGCGATCTCGTAGGCGGCGACGGCGTGGCCGAGCGCCTCCCACGCCACGCCGCCGCGGGTGGCGTTGAGGACCTTGTTGACGTCCTTGAAGGAGTCGCAGTGCTGGAGGCGGTTCGCCTCGGGGATGCGCAGGCCCTCGATGACGATGTCCGGCTGCAGGATCGCGCGCTTGCCGATCTTGCCGGTGATCACCGTGGGCCGGAACCCGGCGGGGAACTCCTCGTCCGGTTCGCGCTCCAGGACGAACGCCTTCACCCGGCCGTCCTCGACGTCCCGGGCGTAGACCACCACCACGTGGGCGTAGGAGGCGTTGCCGATCCAGCGCTTCGCGCCGTCGAGCACCCAGGTGTCCCCCTCGCGGCGGGCGGTCGTCTCGAGGGCCACGGAGTCGGAGCCGTGGTCCGGCTCGGTGAGCGCGAACGCCCCGATCCGCTCGAACCGGGCCATGGCCGGCAGCCACCGCTGCTTCTGCTCCTCGGAGCCCATGGCGTTGATCGAGCCCATGGCCAGGCCGGAGTGCACCCCGAAGAAGGTGTTGATCGAGCCGTCGCCGCGGGCCAGTTCCAGCGAGACCTGGGCGCCGGCCATCCGGCTCATCCCCGGGCAGCCGTGGCCCTGGATGACCGTGCCGGCCACGCCGAGCTCCGCGAGCTTCGGGACCAGTTCGAAGGGGAACTCCGCGCGCTCCCAGTAGTCGTTGATGACGGGCCGGACCTCTTCGTCGACGAAGGCGCGGACCTTGTCGCGGATCGCGACCTCCTCCGCGGTGAGGCGGGCGTCGAGCCGGTAGATGTCGTGGTCCTCCAGCACGGAGGTCCGGGGGGTGGTGGCGGTCTGGGTCATGGGGTGCTCCTGGTGACGGTCGGTGGGGTCGGTGGGTGCCCGGTCTACTCGGAGGTCTCGGGGATGCCGCCGGCCGGCGGTGCGGCCTGCTCGGTGTCCAGCTCCTCGATCGGGGCGTCGCCGAGGTCCGAGACGTAGGTGGGCGTGATGGGCTCCGCTGCGCCGTCGCGGACCTCCGCGGGGGTGCCGCGGGCGATCCTGCGGCCGAAGTCCAGGACGACGATGTCGTCGCACACGCCCATCACGAGGTCCATGTGGTGCTCCACGAGCATCACGGCCATCCGGTCGCTGAGGGCGCGGATGAGCTCGCCGAGCTCGTCCATCTCGGCGTTGGAGAGCCCGGACGCGGGCTCGTCCAGCAGCAGCTCCGGCTCGACCGCGACCGACCGGCCAGGGCGACGCGCTTGCAGACGGGATCGGGCAGCGACGGCGGGAGGCGGTCGGCGTGGTCGGCGATGCCCAGTTCCTGGAGGATGCCCATGGCCCGCTCGCGCAGGGCGTGCTCCTCGCGGCTGCTGCGGCCGCCGCCGAGCAGCCCCGCGAAGAACCCCGAGCGGGCGTGCCGGTCCAGCCCGACCAGGACGTTCTCGAGCACGGTGAGCCCCTCGAACAGTCCCAGGCCCTGGAGGGTGCGCGAGATGCCGAGCCCGGCCAGCCGGTGCGGGCGGCGACGCTCGACCTGCTCGCCCTTCCAGGTCAGCGTTCCCTCCTGGGGCTGGAGGAAACCGCACGCGACGTTGAACAGGGTGGTCTTGCCGGCGCCGTTGGGGCCGATGACGCCCTGCACGGTGCGGGGGCGGACGTCGAGGAAGACGCCGCTGAGGGCACGGATCCCGCCGCAGCGCACCTCGATGCCGTCCATGCTGAAGAGCGGGTCGTGGGTCGCGACGCGGGGGATGTCCGGCTCGACGGTCGTGGCGGTGCTCATCCGTCCTCCTGGTCGTGGGTGGCTCGTCGGGGCCCGTCCGTGCGCTCGTGGGGGAGGACTCGGGGGCCGGGTCCCAGCATGTGCGCCGGATCACATCCGTCCTATGGGCGCGGTGCACAAAGCTCCTTGTGCACCGGGCGCGCCGGGGCCCCCGGACCCGGTCGCCGCGCATCGGGCGTGACATCGTGGGGAGATGGACACGACGACGACGGACCTCTTCGCCGGGTCCGGGCGGGAGGAGCGGCTCCGGGCGGCGTGGACCGAGATGCTCGAGGACTCCGACCGGATCGCGGACGACATCACCGCCACGATGCTCACGAAGGACAGAGGCTCCGGGTGGTCGACCCCGGAGCTGCGGGCGGTGCTTCGGCGGAGCACGCGCGAGCACGCCCGGCGGGGCCTGAGCCGGCTCGCGGGCCTCGTCGACGACGAGGGCCGATCGGCGCGGGTGGTCGACGTGTGGCGGTCGACGGGCATCGAGCGGGCGCGCCAGGGCGTGCCGCTGGAGGCGGTGCTGTCCGCGTACACCACGGGCAACCTCCTGCTGTGGGAGGCCATGACCGATCGGGTGCGGGACGGCCGGGCGGACGTCACCGCCGAGGAGCTCGTGGCCGCGGGCCGGCGGCTGTGGCGGGACCTGGGGATCCAGGGCGAGGTGATGAGCCAGGCCTACCGCCGCGAGCTGGCCCGGCGCGAGCTGCGCGACCTGCGCCGGCAGGAGAGCTACCTCGCCGGGCTGCTGGAGGGCCGGGCCTCGGACCCGGAGTTCGCGGCACAGGCGGAGGAGATCCTGGGCATCCGTCCTGATGTCCCGGTCGCGTGCGTCGTCGCGGTCCTGGAGGACACCCACAGCGAGCCCCTGCACCACCCCGAGGACCGTGTCGAGCGGATGGGGGGCACCTCCCGCTGGGGCGTGCGCGACGGCGCGCTCTACGGCGTGGTCACCCTCCAGGGCGTCGACGAGTCGTGGCTGACGGACGTGCTCCGCCCGGTGGTGGCAGGCCGCGTCGGTGTCGCGCTCGCCCGGCGCGGCATGGCGGGGGCGTCCGCCGCGTTCCGGCTCGCGGCGCGCGCCGCCGCCACGCTCCCGGCGGGCGAGCAGCGCCTCGTGTGGGCCTCGGCCCGGCTCCCGGAACTGCTGCTCGGGACGAGCCCCGAGGTCGGTTCGATGATCGTGGAGCAGGTGCTGGGCCCCGTGCTGGCTCTGCCGGACCACCAGCGCACGACGCTGCTGGACACGCTCCGGTCGCTGCTGCGGCACAGCGGCTCGGCGACGCACGCGGCCGAGGAGCTGTTCTGCCACCGGAACACCGTGATCTACCGCAGCCGCCAGCTGGTGGAGCTGACCGGCTGCGACCTGCAGGAGCCGCGCGGGCGGCTGCTGCTCGAGCTCGCCGTCATCGCCCGGGACCTCGCCGTGTCCTCCGGGCGGGACGAGGCCTGAGGCCGGTCAGCGGGGCACCGGCTGACCGGCCGGCTGCCGGTAGCGAGCGGGGTCGAAGCGGCCGTTGACCCGGCGGAACGAGTAGGCGCTCTCCGGCCACAGGGTGGTGAGCCGGCCGTTGCGCCGGTCCACGTACCAGGAGCGGCACCCGCCCTCCAGCCATACGGTGCCCTGGGCCATCCGCTCCACCTCCGCCATGAACTGCTCCTCGGCCCCGGCGTCCGCCTCGAGGACCTCGATCCCGTGGGCCTCCATGTGCTCGAGGGCGTCGAGGATCCGGGCGATCTGGGACTCGGCGATGTAGACCGCCGAGTTGTGGCCGAGACCGGTGTTGGGCCCGTTGACGACCCACAGGTTCGGGAACCCGTGCACGGAGGTGGTCCCGAGGGCGCGCATCCCGTCCGCCCAGGCGTCGCTGAGCCGCTGCCCGCCCGTCCCTTGCACCCTGTAGGAGATGGGCAGGTCGGTGGCCTCGAAACCGGTGCAGGCGACCAGGACGTCCAGCTCGTGCAGCGTGCTCCCGCGGGTCAGGACGCCCTCGGGGACGACGCGCTCGATCCCGTCCGTCTCGAGGACCACGTGCGGCCGGGCGAGGGCCGGGTAGTAGTCGTCCGAGCGCAGCACCCGCTTGCAGCCGAGCGTGTAGTCGGGGGTGAGCCGGCGGACGAGCTCGGGGTCCTCGACCTGCCGGTGCAGGTGGTCCAGGGCGGCCCTCGTGACGGCCTCGACCAGGTGAGGGGTGCCGCGGCGCTGGGCGTACCGCTCCTCGTTCGTCCAGAAGATCTCGGCGCGCTCGGCCTCGAGGGCCGCCGGCATGCGGGCGAACATCCGCTTCTCCGCCTCGGCGTAGGGCCGGTCCCGCCGGGGCGTGATCCACGGGGCGGAGCGCTGGAAGACGACGAGCCGGGAGGTGTCCTCCGCGATCTGCGGCACGACCTGCACGGCAGTGGCCCCGGACCCGATCACCCCGACCCGCCGGCCGCCGAGCTCGACGTCCTCCGGCCAGGCCGCCGAGTGGAACAGGTCCCCGCCGAAGTCCTCGAGCCCGTCGATCTCCGGCAGCCGGGGTTCGGACAGGTGGCCCACCGCGCTGATGAGCACCGCCGCCCGCAGCGTGCCGCGGTTCGTCCGGATCGTCCACGCCCGGTCCTCCGGGGACCACCGGGCCTCGAGCAGCTCGGTGCGCAGCCGGATGCGGTCCAGCAGGCCCTCCTCGCGGACCGTGTCCTGCAGATACTCCAGGATCTCCTGCTGGGGCGCGTACAGGCGGCTCCAGTCCGGCTTGGGCCGGAACGAGAACGAGTACAGGTGCGACGGCACGTCGCACGCGGCTCCGGGGTAGTGGTTGTCCCGCCACGTCCCGCCCACGTCCTCGCCGCGCTCGAGGACCACGAACTCCTTGTCCGTGTGCCGGGCCAACCGGGTCGCCATGCCCAGTCCGCCGAATCCCGCGCCGACGACGACGATGTCGACGTTCTCCATGCTCATCACCTCTGCAGTTGTGCTGGTCCGTGCGTCCTGGGCGTCCGTGCCGCTGCGGGGCTCAGACCGCGATCGGGTCGAGCACGCCACCGGCGGGCAGCCGGGCCGGATCGGCCAGGAAGTCCTCGAGCAGGGACACGAGCTGCGCCGGGCGTTCCGTGGGGATCGCGTGGCCGCAGGGCAGCTCCGCGAGCCGTGCGTCGTCGATCGCGCCCAGCAGCATCCGGCTGTGCCGGACCGGGACCATCTGGTCGTGGGTGCCGGCGACGAGCAGCGTGGGGGCCGTGATCCGGGCCGCCGGGCCGCTGATGTCCACCTCGCGGTTGAGCCTCATCTGCGCGGCGACGTCGGGAGCCGTCCCGTGCGCGCGGACCAGCGCGGCGACCTCCTGGTCGGTGCGCCGGCCCAGGAACGGGTCCCCGAACGCCGTGAACGTCGAGAACAGGCGCAGGGCCTCCGGGTCCGTGGCGTGCAGGCGCTGCCACAGGTCGTTGCGCAACCGCTGGTGGGCGTCGGTCACGAGCCAGCCGGCGACCAGCGCGAGCGTGCGGACCCGCTCGGGCGCCGTCCCGGATGCCGCGGCCGCGACGACCGCGCCGAGGGAGTATCCGACGAGGTGCGCGGGCCGGTCGGGCACCCGGTCGCGCAGCACGGCCAGCGTCTGCTCGACGAGAGCGTCCAGGGACAGCCCGTCACCGGCCGGGGCGAAGTCGATCCCCACGGTCCGGTGCCGGACGGCGAGCAGCGGGTAGACGGTGCGGAAGTGGCTCGCGGTGTCCCCGCCGGTGCCGTGCAGCAGCACCACCGTGGGCCGGGGATCGCCGGGCTCGCCCGTGTCGTGCACACGGACGGTGCCGCCGGGGGAGCGGACCTCGTGCGGGACCGCGTCGGGGTGGATGCTCACGGTCGGGTCTCCTTGCGAGGGGTCGGTCCGGGGGCGGGGCCGGTGGCCGGGGCCGGCAGCAGGAGCTCGAGCTGGGCCGCGAGGCGCCGGCGGAGCCGCTCGCCGAACGTGCCGGGGGCGAAGCGCCGCACCGGCGAGCGGGTGATCTCGTGCACGTAGGCGGCGTTGCAGTTGAGGGCCACGGCCTCGGCGTCGGCGTCCCGCCGCAGGGCCCCGGCGCTCCGTCCCTCCTCGATCGCGGAGGCCACGAGGGCGATCACCCGGTCCCCCTGGGAGATCGACACCGGGGCGAGGTCGGAGGCGTCGTCGAAGCCCACGAGCGTGAACGCCGCGACGTTGACGGGGTCCTGCGCGTAGAACCGGGCGCGCTCGTCGTAGACGGCGTAGACCCGATCCACGTAGGAGCGGCCGTCGCCGCGGGGCGCGCGGGTGTCCCGTTCGACGATCCGGTCGACGCAGGCGGTCACCCGGTCGCCCACGACGGTCAGGAGCAGGGCGGACTTGCGGGGGAAGTAGCGGAAGAGGGTGGCCTCCCCGACGCCCGCGCGCTCGGCGATCTCGCGCGTGGTCACGCGCTCGTAGCCCTTCTCCTCGAACAGGGCGTCCGCGGCGGTGCAGATCCGGGCCATCCGCTCCTGCTGAGCGCGCTCCCGCAGTCCGGGACCGGTCATCGGGTCCCTCCTCATCTGAGAGTGCACTCCGATCGGAGTGCACTCTCGGAATGGCATCGAGTGGCGTCCGCCACCAGAGGCGGCGCGGGCCGGAGGGCACCGGCTGGTTCAATGGGTGGATGAGCGACGACGCGACCCGGCCCCCGTCCACCCCCTTGGAGGACTACGCGCTGCTGTCCGACCTGCACACCGGGCCTCTCGTGTCCCGGGACGGCAGCGTCGACTGGCTGTGCTTCCCCCGCTTCGACTCGCCGTCGGTCTTCGCGGCCCTGCTCGGCACCCCCGAGGACGGGCGCTGGAAGCTCTCCGCCGTCGACGGCAAGGTGACGTCACGCCGTTACCTGCCTCGCACCTTCGTGCTAGAGACGATGTGGCGCACGCCCACCGGGACCGTCGTGGTGACCGACTTCCTGCCCCCGGTGGCGGCCCGGGACGACCACCCGGACCACGCCGACTTCGTGCGGCGGGTCGAGTGCGTCTCCGGGACGGTCGAGGTGGAGCACGACCTGCGGATCCGCTTCGACTACGGGCGCGCCCTGCCCTGGACGCGGCGGGTCGACATCGACGGCAACGGCACGTGCGGGCACCTCTCGAT
The DNA here is from genome assembly GCF_044462205.1 of Kocuria rhizosphaericola. NCBI lineage: Bacteria > Bacillati > Actinomycetota > Actinomycetes > Micrococcales > Micrococcaceae > Kocuria > Kocuria rhizosphaericola. Next base: position 14,373 of record NZ_JBISWK010000129.1, read on the forward strand.
CGCCGGTCCGGACGCCCTCCTCCTGACGGGACCGATGCTGCACCCCGAGGACTTCCCGCGCGACGGCGTCGGCCCGGGGGAACCGGGGCACGCCGACGACGAGGAGGGTGCTGTCGCCGACCGGCTCGGCGGACGCTTCCCGCTCTCGGCGGGGGAGTCCCACGACTGGGTGCTGACCTGGCACGAGTCCCACCACGAGCTGCCCACGCCCGTGGACCCCGCCGCCGCCCTCGACCGGGCGGTGTCCTTCTGGACCGAGTGGTCCTCCCACGTGGGCACCCACAAGCGCCACGAGCAGGCGGTCCTGCGCTCGCTGCTCGTGCTCCGGGCCCTCACCCACCGCGGCACCGGAGGGATCGTCGCGGCTCCCACCACCTCCCTGCCCGAGGAGTTCGGGGGCAGCCGCAACTGGGACTACCGCTACACCTGGCTCCGGGACGCCGCCCTGACCATCGAGGTGCTCGTCGCCCACGACTTCACCGACGGCGCCCTGCACTGGCGCAACTGGCTGCTGCGGGCCGTGGCCGGGGACCCCGACCAGATCCAGATCATGTACGGCCTGGCGGGGGAGCGCCGGCTGCCCGAGAGCGAGCTGGGCCACCTCGGCGGGTACGAGGACTCGACTCCCGTGCGGATCGGCAACGGCGCCGTGGGCCAGTACCAGGCGGATGTCATCGGGGAGGTCATGCTCGCGCTCGCCGCCCTCCGGGACGCCGGCGTGGAGGAGGACCATTCCTCGTGGGGGCTGCAGAAGAACCTGCTGCGCTTCTGCGAGCGCAACTTCGACCGGGCCGGCCACGGGATCTGGGAGATGCGCGGGCCCTCCGCGTTCTTCGTGCACGGGCGCGCCATGATGTGGGCGGCCTTCGACCAGGGGGTGCGCGCGGTCGAGGAGCACGGTCTCTCCGGGCCGGTGGAGCGGTGGCGGGAGCTGCGGGACCGGCTGTGCGCCGAGATCATGGAGCACGGCTTCGACGAGGAGCTGAACACGTTCACGCAGACCTACGAGAACACCGAGGTGGACGCCTCGCTGCTGCAGCTGCCGCACACGGGTTTCGTGGCCTACGACGACCCGCGGATGCTCGGCACCGTGGCCCGGATCGAGCGGGACCTGCGGGGCGCGCACGGGCTGGTGCACCGCTACCGGACCGCCTCCGGCCTGGACGGTCTCGAGGGCGACGAGTACCCGTTCCTCATCTGCACGTTCTGGCTCGTGGAGCAGTACGCCCGCAGCGGGCGGATGGACGACGCCGGTGAGCTCCTGGAGCAGCTCGTGGGCTACGCCAACGACCTCGGCCTCTACGCGGAGGAGTACGACCCCGTCCGCGGACGGCTCGCCGGGAACTTCCCGCAGGCGTTCAGCCACCTCGGGTTCATCCGCGCCGTCGACGCCGTGGTGCGGGGGCGGGCGCGGGCCGACGTCGAGGCCGGTGTCCGAGCCCGTGCCGAGGAGTAGAGCCGAGCAGCGAGGAGGAGAACGGGAAGCATGAGCACCTTCGACGGGGCAGCCGACCTGCCGCACGACCTCCCGCACGACCTCGCCGACGGTCTCGGGGTGGACCGGGCCGCCCCTCTCGGCGGCGGCGACACCGCGTCGGCCTTCCGCCTGGAGACGGCGCGGGGACCCCTGTTCGCGAAGACGATGGTGGACCCGCCCGCCGGGATGATGGCGGCGGAGGTCGCCGGCCTGCACGCCCTGCGGGAGCACGCCCCGGAGTTCCTCGGGGTGCCGGAGGTCGTGCGGTGGACCGACGAGGGCATCGTCCTCGAGTGGATCGACGAGGCCCCCGGCCGGCGCCCGCCCGGGACCGAGGAGGAGTGCGGGCGCGGGCTCGCGGCGCTGCACCGGACGGAGGGCAGGGCCTTCGGCGGACTCGACCCGGAGCTGCCCGGGAGGATCGGGTCCTTCGCGGTGGACCTGTCCCCGACCCGGGACTGGGCGGCGTTCCTGCTCGAGCGGAGGATCCGTCCGCTCCTGCGGGACGCGGTCGGGGCCGGCCGGATCGACCCGCGCGCCGCGGATCTGCTCGAGGAGCTCGCCCCGCGGGCCCAGGAGCTCGCCGGGCCGCAGGAGCCGCCCACCCTGGTGCACGGCGACCTGTGGGCCGGGAACCGGCTCGTGGACGCCCAAGGGCGGAACTGGCTGATCGACCCCTCGGCGTACTGGGGGCACCGCGAGGTCGACATCGCGATGATGCTGCTGTTCGGCGGCTTCGGCGAGGAGTGCCTGGCCGCCTACGACCACGAGCACCCGCTCGCGCCCGGATGGCAGGAACGGGTGCCGTGGTACCAGCTGCCGCCGCTGCTGGTGCACGCCGTCCGGTTCGGCGGCGGCTACGGGGACGCGGCCGTGCGGGCGCTCCTGCGGCTGCGCGGCTGATCAGCCGCGCCGATCAGCGGTGGTGATCAGCCGTGGTGATCGGTGCTTGTGATCGGTGGCGGGAGCAGGGCCTTCAGCGCTGCCCGTCCACCGTCCGGCCGGTGCGCGCGGCGGAACCGGTCCTGTGCTGGCCGGACCCGTGCTGGGCGGAACCGTTCCGAGCGCCGGCGCGCCGGCGGAAGTACGCGGTGGCGAGCACCACCAGGACCGCAGCCGCGGCCGCGCCCCAGGCCACGAGCATGGACCGCGGCTCGTCCGTGGCCCGGCCGACGGCGATCCAGGACAGCCCCCACGCGGACGCGGCGGCCACGGCCCAGCGGCCGCCGACCTGCTGCTGGACGGCCGCGACGACCGCGGCGAGCACGAGCACGACGAGGACGCCGATCCACTCGGCGCCCCGGCCCTCCTGCGACACGCCCGACGCCACGAGGGCGGCCGCCACGTTGGCCGCCGTCGCGACGGACACCCATCCCAGGTACAGCCCGAAGGTGCCGTCGACCACGACCAGGTCGAGCGGGCCGCGCCGGCCCGGGAGCCGGGTCAGCCGCTGCACCAGCAGCCCCAGGACGAGGACCAGGGCGACGATGACCCCGACGCTGGCCCAGATCCAGCCCTGCTGGGTGACCAGCAGCCAGCCGGCGTTGAGGAGCATGGACGCCGCCGCGAGCCAGCCCGTGGCGCGGGCCCGGGGGTCCGTGGTCCGCGAGGGCAGCCACTGCCAGACGGTGTAGGCGAACAGCCCCAGGTAGATCACCGACCAGATCGAGAACGCCGTGCCGGCCGGGGCGAGCAGGGTGGCGTCCGCGGAGAGGCTTCCGCCGGAGGTCTCCTCGACCCGGGTGCCGAAGACGCCGATCCCGACGAGCGTGCCCAGGAGGCACGCGATCTCGCTGACGGTGACCACGACCTGACGGACGCGGTCCGCGGTGGTGGGCCGCGGGTCGGTGTGGCGGGTGTCGGCCGGGGAAGCGGTCACGGCGGGGCCTTTCTCGAGGGACGCGAGCCGAGGAGCACGGGTCGAGGGACGCGGGTCCTCGACCGCCACGGTAGGCCCTGGACCTGATCACCACCAGGGACGGCACGGCGTCCGGGGCGCTCCCGTTCCCGGCCGGCGGCCCGGCAGTTCCCCTAGAGTGGCCGGATGGAACCCCACCAGAACTCCCGGCCCGTCGTGGGCCTCCTCGGCGCCACCGGCATCACCGGGCGCGTGGCACTGGCCCATCTCCTGGCACGGGCGCCCGAAGCCGGAGCGGACGTCGTCGTCGGCGCCCGGGACCCCGAGCGCGTGCGGGCCCTGTGCGCCGAACGGGACCTCCCCATCCCCGAGGTCCTGCACGCCGACATCGCGGACCCCGGCTCCCTGCGCGCGTTCGTCCGCCGGCTCGACGTGCTGGTCGATCTCGCCGGGCCCTACACCCGGCTGGCGCCGCCGGTGCTCGCCGCGTGCGTCGCGGAGGGCACCCACTACGTCGACGTGACCGGCGAGTCCCAGCTCGTCCACCGGACCGACCGGGACCTGCACGAGACCGCGCGGGCCGCCGGGGTCGCGATCGTGCACACCGCGGGCTTCGAGGCCCTGCCCGCCGACGTCCTCGTCGACGCCGCCCGCCGGCACGCCGCGGCCCGGGGCGAGACCCTGCGCACCGCGGACCTCGTGACCTCCGTGCGCACCCCGCCGGGGACCGGGTTCTCGGAGTCGGTCTCGGGCGGCACCGTGCAGAGCCTCGTCGAGGTGCTGCGGGACCCCGATCCCGCCCGCACCGGGGACGTCGCCGCCCGCCTGCCGGACCCCGCGCCGGGCAACGGCACGGCCTCGGACCCCGACGCCGTCCGCGCCTTCAGTCCGCTGCGCCTGCGCGCCCGGACCGCGGACGGCCGGGTGCTCGCGGCCATGAGCCCGCTCGCGGCGATCAACCCCCCGGTGGTGCACCGCACCCAGGCCCTCAGCCCCGTCCCGGGCGCCGCCGCGCACCCGGTGGCCTTCCGCGAGGCCATGGCCGTGGGCCGCTCGGGCGGGCTCCGAGGAGCCGGGCGCTTCGTCGCGGCGGAGGCGGTGGCCGTCTTCCAGGCCCTCGCCGGGCTCGCCACCGGCCTGCCGCACCCGGTGCGCGTGCGGCTCGCCGACGTCCTGGGGGGAGTCCTGCCCCAGGCGGGGACGGGTCCGGTGGGCGACGTGCGCACCGGCTGGTCGTGGACGACCCGCGGCGTGTTCACCACCCACGAGGGGAGCAGCTTCCCCGCCGTGCTGGAGGCGCAGGGCAACCCCGGCTACGGGACCACCCCGTGGCTGACCGCGGAGCTCGCCCTGCGCATGGCGGTGCGCGGCGTCCCGGACGCAGCCCTCGGCTCGAGCACGCCCGCCCTCGCCCTGGACGGCGATCTCGACGCCCTGCTGCCGGCCCGGGTGCGCATCACGGTCGGCTGAGGACGGTCGGCCGAGCACGCGCCGGCCCCTGTCCCTCGCGAGGAACAGGGGCCGGCGGCACGTCCGCGGTGGGCGGCGCTACGGCTTGAGCACCACCTTGATGCAGCCGTCCTCCTTCTTCTGGAACTTCTCGTACATCTCCGGCGCCTGCGCCAGCGGCACCTGGTGGGTCGCCAGGTCGAGGACGCCCAGCGGGTCGGAGGGGTCGTCCACGAGCGGCAGGAGCTCGTCGATCCAGAACTTCACGTTGCACTGGCCCATGCGCATCTGGACCTGCTTGTCGAACAGCGTGAGCATCGGCATGGGGTCCTTCATACCGCCGTACACGCCGCTGAGCGAGATCGTGCCGCCGCGCCGGACGGCGTCGATGGCGGTGTACAGCGCGCCGAGCTTGTCCACCCCGGCCGTCTCCATCGCCTTGCGGCCCAGGGGGGACGGGAGCAGCCCCACGGCCTTGTGCGCCGCGCCGGCCACGTGGGAGCCGTGCGCCTCCATCCCGACCGCGTCCACCACCGAGTCCGGGCCGCGGCCGTCCGTGAGGTCCTTCAGCCGCTCGGCTACGTCGCCCGAGGAGTCCAGCGTCTCGACGCCGTGGCGCTCGGCCATGGCCCGGCGCTCGGCCACCGGGTCCACCGCGAGCACGCGGTAGCCCAGGTGCCGGCCGATCCGGGCGGACATCTGGCCGATCGGACCCAGGCCCAGCACGGCCAGGGAGCCGCCCTCCGGGGGAGCGGCGTACTTCACGGCCTGCCACGCGGTGGGCACCACGTCGGAGAGGTACAGGTACCGCTCGTCCTCACCCGTCTCGGGGACCTTGATGGGCCCGTAGTCGGCGTGCGGCACCCGCAGGTACTCGGCCTGCCCGCCCGGCACGGAGCCGTAGAGCCGCGAGTAGCCGAGGAACGCCGCGCCGCTGTTGTACTCGCGGACCTGGGTGGTCTCGCACTGCGACTGCAGCCCCCGGTCGCACATGAAGCAGTGCCCGCAGGAGACGTTGAACGGGATGACCACGCGGTCCCCGGCCTTGATGTGGGTGACGGCCGAGCCGACCTCCTCGACGATGCCCATGGGCTCGTGGCCGATGATGTCGCCCTTGTCCATGAACGGGCCCAGCACCTCGTACAGGTGCAGGTCCGATCCGCAGATCCCGCTCGAGGTGATCCGGACGATCGCGTCCGTGGGCTCCTGGATCTGCGGATCCGGGACCTCCTCGACGCTCACGGAGCGCTTTCCCTGCCATGTCAGAGCCTTCATCGATCCTCCTTCTCAGGGCCGTCCCCTCCGGACCGGATGGACAGCCTGCTGATCTGTTCGGTCGGGCCCAGCCTACTCGGCGGTCTCCCGGCCCGCATAGTGCCCGGACCCTGACCCGGGCTCGGACGGGGACCCGGACCCGGACCCGGGCTCGGACGGGGACCCGGACCCGGGTTCGGACCCAGGCCCGGTCTCCGCCCCGGCCGCCGCCTCGCCCCGGAGGAAGTAGGCCCCGACCGAGCCGGCCAGGGTCGCGAAGACGGCCACCGAGTAGAGCGCCAGCACCACCTCCAGCACGCGGGGGAAACCGCCCGGCGCCCCGAGCTCCCGGCCCGTGACGGTGGACATCGCCGCGTCGGAGAGCGCGGGGCCGTACGCCGCGTAGTGACCGAGGACGTACAGCAGCTGGCTCGAGACCAGCACGACGACACCGGTGACCGCCGCGAGCCAGCCGATCCGGCTGGACAGCAGCTTCCCCGCCGAGCGCGAGCCCCGCACCCCGGCCGAGAGCACGCTTCCCGCCCGCGTCAGCCGGGTGAGCCGGAGCAGCCGGGCGGCCTGCAGCGCGCGGACGAAGCGCAGGAAGGGCAGCAGCAGGAACAGCACCTGCCACCAGTTGCGCTTCCAGAACCGGGCGGAGAACCGGGCGACGTAGGCCCGCAGCAGGAACTCCCCGACGAACACGGCCCAGAAGAGCCAGCCGACCACGTTGAGGACGGCCACGAGCCCGGGTTCCTCGGCGAGCAGCTGGCCCAGCACCACGAACAGGAACAGGATGCCCAGCACGCCCATCGGTCGGTCGAGCCGGTGCGCGAGCCCCTCCGCCAGGCCGAGCTGCTCGTCGTCGTCGTCGTCGACCGGCCGCCGGCCCCCGTGCCGGGCGTCGTCGTTCTGCTCCACTGCTGTCCTCTCCGTCGCGCCGGCCTTCTCCTGGGGCCACGGTAGGTCACGCCGCCCGGAACGCGGGCCCTTGACCGCCCGTGCACGCCCGTTGACGGCGCGTGCAGTGAACCGCCCGACCCTCGGCGGGAGGGTGTGTCCGGGCTCACACTGATCGTGTTCCCACCCGGGGTCGCACCCGTTCCCGTCGAAGGAGTACCACCGTGCAGCAGACCGCTCTCACCACCTCGCCCTCCGGGCTCGGGGTCACCCACCCGCTCGACATGCTCACCGCCGCCGAGATCTCCGCCGCCCGTGCCGTGCTGGGGCAGGCCGGCCTCCTGCGCCCGTCCACCCGGTTCCCCCGGGTGATGCCCGTGGAGCCCCCGAAGTCCGTGGTCCTGGCCCACACGGAGGGCGACGACGACTTCGACCGGTCGCTCGACATCACGCTGCTGGACACCGACACCGCCGAGACGCGGCGGGCGGTCGTCTCCGTGACCGCCGGAGAGGTCCGCTCGATCGAGACCCTGCGGACGGGCGAGCACCCCTACGGGCAGGCGCAGTACATGTTCGAGGAGTACGACCGCGCCGCGGAGATCGTCATGGCCGACCCGCGCTGGCAGGAGGCCATGGCCCGCCGGGGGATCGAGGACACCACGCACAGCTTCGTGGCCCCGCTGGCGCCGGGCTTCTTCCCGCGGGAGGACGAGACCGGCAAGCGGGTCATCCGCTCCCTGACCTTCCACCGCCGCTTCGAGGGCGACAACCCGTGGGGCCACCCCGTCGAGGGCCTCGTCGTGCACATCGACCTCACGGCCGGGGAGGTCATCCGGGTCGAGGACGACGGCGACGTGCCCGTGCCCATGGCGGACGCCAACTACACCCCGGAGTTCGTGGGCCCGGCCCGCACCACCCTCAAGCCCCTCGACATCGTCCAGCCGGAGGGCCCGTCCTTCCAGGTGGACGGCACCCACGTGACCTGGGAGAACTGGAAGCTGCGCATCGGCTTCAACGCCCAGGAGGGCCTGGTGCTCAACCGGGTCACCTTCCGCGACGACACCGGCGAGCAGCCCGAGGACCGCTCGGTGCTCTACCGGGCCTCCGTGCCGGAGATGGTCGTGCCCTACGGGGACACCACGAACACCCGCTTCTGGATCAGCTACTTCGACGCCGGGGAGTACCTGCTCGGCAAGAACGCCAACTCGCTGAAGCTGGGCTGCGACTGCCTCGGGGTCATCCAGTACTTCGACGCGTTCGTGGCCGACGACGAGGGCCACCCCATGGAGATCCCGCACGCGGTGTGCATGCACGAGGAGGACTACGGCGTGCTCTGGAAGCACACCGAGTTCGGGGAGGCCCCGCAGGTGCGCCGCTCCCGCCGGCTGGTGATCAGCTACTTCGCCACGATCGGCAACTACGAGTACGGCTTCTTCTGGTACTTCTACCTCGACGGCTCCATCCAGGTGGAGGCCAAGGCCACCGG
>NZ_JBISWK010000130.1:0-11782 GCF_044462205.1 Kocuria rhizosphaericola
TCAGAGGTCGCCGATCGCGGAGCCGAGCAGGCGGACCGGCTCGAAGGCCTCCGCGTTGGTGTTCTTCGCCTGCGCCCCGCGGAAGGCCGCCATGCCGCGGACCCGCCCCGGAGTCATGTAGGGCTTGCCGGCCTGGTCCCGGTGCGAGAGCACGGCCTCGACCTTGACGTCGACGTAGCCGTCGATGTCCACGAACACGGACGGGTCGAAGTCGCGGGTCACCGACGGGGACTCGAAGCACAGGATCGAGTGGTGGGCCCGGGCCGCGCGCAGGGTGGCCTGGTGCACCGCGTAGTGGTCCTGGTGCTGGTCATGGGCGGAGTGGGTGAAGATCACGTCCGGCTCGAACTCCCGGATCGCGGCCTCGATGGCCCGCACCATGTCGTTGCTCACGGTCTCCAGCTTCGTGTCCGGGAAGTCGTGCACCCGCAGGCCCGTGAGTCCCAGGAAGGAGGCGCCGCGCTGGGCCTCGGCCGGGCGCAGACCCACGTTGCCGCCGACCTCGCCGGAGCTCATCACCAGACCGCGGACCTCGTGGCCGGTGTCCACCAGCTTGGCCAGGGTCGCCCCGCAGGCGAGCTCGAGGTCGTCCGGGTGCGCCCCCACGGCCAGCACCCTCCGGCGCTGGACCACGGTGGTGGCGGGGATCCGCCGCTCGGCGACCACAGCCGCCAGTGTTGCAGTGGCCACCAGCGTCGTGCCGGCGACGATCTCGCACACCAGCCCGTGAATCTCCTGGATGGCACACCAGAGGTTGAGCACCAGCAGCACCGAGTAGACGACGACGATGGCGTTGCGCACTGCTTTCATGCTGCGAATCCCCCGGGCATGCCGAAGATAAGTTCCCCTGGAGAGGACATAAGAGAGCACTACGGCGCTCAGCAGAGCACTGATGACAGATGGCAACATGGTTCCCCCGGACTGCTGCGGTGGAGTCACGGAATCCGCGCTCCATTGAACGGCATCGCTTCCCCCGACCGATGCCGTCGATCCAAAACGGTGGACTCATCATCGTCGAGTCAAGAGACTTTCCGCTAGTAATGGTGAGAGAGACAGGTAACAATCCAGTGCGGGACTAGACCCGGGCCAGCCAGGTGGAAGTGGGACGAACATCCATCCGGCACAGGACGTGGTCGGTCAGGTACTCCACGGCGGTCTCCGGTGGCGCGCGTGCAGCACCGCCGAGAGAATCGCCGTGGCCGTCAGCAGCTTCGTCGTCACGCGCACGGCGACGGCGATGTCCACCAGTTCCTCGTAGACGGGCTCTGGTGCAACGGCACGGAACGCTACGTAACCAACGGCGACTATGACCAACGGCACGGCCACCAGCAACAGCTTTCGAGCGATCCGACGGGCCTCAGGACAGCTCCGGGCGGCCGCGGGGAGGAGTCCGGCAGCCCCGACCACCCCCACGGCCACCCAGAGGAGCAACCCACCCACCTCTTGAGCTCCCTCGAGGTGCAGACCGCTCCCGTGGAGCATCGGCGCTAGCGCACGCCCGGTCCGTTCATGCAGACCGAACAGGTCATCGGCAACGAGAAGCAGCAGAACACCTCCGAGAACCGGCAGGACCTGCCAGCGCGAACCGCGCCGCGCGAAGCCGAACAGCAGGATCGCAGCCAGCGCCGTCTGGAGCTGACCGAAGTGCTCGAGCAACGACCCGTCCTGCCCACCGTTCCACAACGTCGCGGAACGAAAGGGGCGGGCCCACCAAGGATCCACCCCAGGACCATCCACCACGACATGCAGCCCGTACGCGAGCAGCAGGAGGACGTCCACGGTCCCGAGTGCGATGCCGACGGCAACGCGCCGTCGCTTCGCACTCTGGTGTCGAGGTTGCACCGCCATCCCCCCCCCCCTGTCCGCGCATCATGACTTCTCGGCAGGCCGTGATCGGATCTCGCGATGGACCGACGGACGCGCAACCCCGCAGGACCCATCGAATGTTCTGCGGTCGCACGCCGATACGGCCCCGACACGGATCGTTCCCACGCTGTCCGACCACGGTCCCTTTCGGCACAGGGATGTCTGCACTGTGACTTCGAGGGATGGGTACACCGTTGGTGACACATCCTTTCATGTCCTCGGTCCGAGTCATCGACGGCTCGGATTCACAATTGGCCATTCTTCGCCTTCGAAACACGTATGAGGGCGTCGTGCCTCTAGAGTCGGGGCAACGGCGCTCCACCGTCCCGCATGATCCGGCGGGGTGGTGACGGATTCGGGGGGATCCGAGCAGCGTCGAAAGTGCCACGAAGGACCGCAGAGTGGTCCGAGCACGATCCTGTCCAGTGACGTGGCCCGTTCACGCCGCCCAGGCCCCTCAGCTGTTGATCGACCGACTGCGAGGGGGACCGGCTGTTGTGGGAGAACGAGACCATCGTGTCCGTTACCGGGTGCGCACCTGCGTGCTTCGCCACGACACCCTCCGAGCGGGTGTCGCCACGGCGCCGGCAATCTTCGCCAGGACTGAGTCGGTCACCCACCCCGGTTGCCGACGACGCCGGGCGACGACCCACTCTCCGATGAGAGCACTGCACAGGCACCTCGGCTCTGCCAGCTCCCGCTCGTCGTTCTGCTCCTTGACCGGAGCACCCTGGATCGAGCCGCGCCGCTGGACCGACAGAAAGTAGTAGACATGCATCTGATTCCCGTTCGCCCGACGGAGTCCACGCAGCCGAACCACACCACATCGGGCGGGGCACCGGGGGACGCGTCGTGCCCCGCGTATCCGGACCATGTCCCGGAGGTGGTGCGCATCGCAGGCCTCGGCATCGCGGCGCTGACTCCCTCCCAGGCAGTCCAGCAGATCCTCCGGGCAGCCACGGCTCACACCCCGGCAGCCTTTCACTTCATCAATGCCTACACGGTGTCCCTGGCTGCTTCCGATATCGAGCTGAAGAAGGTGCTGAACCAGTCCACGGCGACATTTCCCGATGGGCGGCCCTTGTCGTGGTTCGCCCGCATCAAGTCGCCGGCGGCCCAGCAGGTACGAGGGCCCTCCATGTTCGAGGCCGTCTTCCGCAATGGCCAGGCACACGGCACGAAACACTTCCTCTTGGGCTCCACACCTGAGACGCTCGAGCTCCTGGTGGAGAAGCTCCAGGGCCGTCATCCGGAAGCGCGGATCGTAGGGACGTTCAGCCCTCCGTACCGGCTCCTGACGGAGGAAGAAGTGGCCGACCAGGACGCCATGATCCGAGCCAGCGGCGCGGACATCGTCTGGGTCGGGCTCGGAACCCCGAAGCAGGATTTCGAGGTGCAGCGCGTCAGCCGAAGCACCGGCATCGCGGCGGCTGCTGTCGGTGCCGCCTTCGACTTCAGCGCGGGGACCAAGCGCGAGGCTCCAGCCTGGCTGAGTCCTCTAGGGCTGGAATGGCTGTTCCGGCTGCTTTCTGAACCGCGGCGCCTGTGGAGGCGTTATCTAATCGGCAATCCGCTTTTCCTGCTGGAAGTCTTGAAGTACTGGAGGCGTGAGCAGCGATGAAGATCGCCCTTGTGCACAGTTTCTACAAGAGTGCTGTACCCAGCGGAGAGAACTTCGCGGTGGAGATGCAGTCGTCCGCGCTGAGGGAGGCGGGGCATGACGTTCGTGTCATTTCACTCCGGACGGACGATCTTCGCGACGATCCACTCTACGAGATCCGAACGGCGTTGACGGTGGCGACGGGGCGAGGGCGCAGTCCGCTCGCCCAGCTTCGGCAATTCGGGCCGGACGTCGTCCACGTCCACAACCTCGTCCCGAACTTTTCCACCTCGTGGCTCTCGGAGTGGCGCGGTCCGATCGTGGCCACCATGCACAATTTCCGCCCGCTCTGCGCTAAAGGCTTCTTGTTCCGCGACGGACAGGAATGCACGCTCTGTCCCCGATTGGGTCACCACCACGCGGTAATTCACCGTTGCTACCGGGACTCGAGAGCGGCCACTCTTCCGCTCGCTCTCGCCAATCGCCGTGGGCTCTCGGAGAATCCAGTGGTGGTTCGAGCCGACCGTCTCCTCCTGCTGTCCGGTCGAGCACGTGACACCTACGAGTCGTTCGGTGTAGCTCCGGACAAGATGGCCGTCGTCCCGAATTTCATCGAGGACCGCATCCCGGACGCCTCACCTCCCTCAGCACTGGGGTCCTGGCTGTACGCCGGTCGCCTCTCTCCTGAGAAAGGCGTCCTCGACCTGCTCAAGACGTTTCCCGAGAATGAGCAGTTGACCATCGCCGGCAGCGGCCCCCAGGCAGCGGAAGTCCAAGATCTGGCGGAACGCTCGCCCAACGTCCGGTTCCTGGGCCACATCGAGCGGGACGAGCTCTTGCGACTTCTTCCGTCTGCTCACGGCCTGGTTCTCCCGAGCCTGTGGGCTGAGGGGCTCCCGACCATTTACCTGGAGTCCCTGGCCGCCGGCCTGCCGGTCGTGTGCCGGCAGGGGAACAGTGCCGCCGACGACATCCGCAGATGGGGCCCGGAGCTCGTCTACAGTTCGAAGCCGGAACTGAAGGAAGCTCTCTCCCATGCACGGTCCGTGTCGAGCACGTGGGAGAGCCGCGCCCGGGCCCACTACTCGGAGAACTACACTCAACAGGCCTGGACACGGCACGTGCTCGAGATCTACGACCAGGTCATTGGACATGCTGCCCCTCGGACGAAAGCTGCTCGGTGATGAATACTGCGGGCCTGCTGCCCCACGTCTTCCAGGACTGGAACAACAATCGTGGGGATCCCAAGATCCGCCTCCTGCTGGCCTTCTTCCGGTGGAGCCAACGACGTTCCGAAGGTGCACGCCGCCCGTATGTCCGGGAAGCGCTGTACCGTCTCTTCTCGGAACTGGTCGTCGGCACCGAGCTCAGGCCGGAAACCAGAGTCGGTCCAGGTCTGACCGTTTATCACGGCTACGGCCTCGTCGTGAACGATGCCGTGCGGATCGGCAGCAATGTCACGCTCCGCAATGGTGTGGTGATAGGGAACAAGGTGCCGGACGGTCCGTGCCCCGTTATCGAGGACCACGTGGTGGTGGGAGCGAACGCAGTGATCATCGGCGGATTGACGGTGGGGACCGGTTCGCAGATCGGTGCGGGTGCCGTCGTCACGCGGGACGTTCCTCCGGGAGCCGTGGTGGTGGGCAACCCGGCTCGCGTTCTCGAGCGCCAGGACCCCCAGACCGTCCCTCCGCCTGTGCGAAACGTGGGATAGGACGACCTTGACCCAGGAAGTCACCGATCGCCCACGTGGGCTCAAGAGTCTAGGCCGGGGATTCAGCGCGGCGACCGTGCTGAGCTTGTCGAGAATCCTGCAGCTGGCAAGTCTCTTCGCCGTCACAGTGTTCCTGGGAAGAGCCGCCGGTCCAGCCGTTCTCGGCGAGGTTTCCCTCGTCCTGGCCGCAGGATCTGTCATGCAGGCAGTCTCCGTGGCCGGTCTGGCGGCGGCAGCGCTCAACGCGTTGCTCAAGCGCGGCAACGACTTCGATGAGGAACTGAGAATCGTGCTCTATGCGCGCGTTCTTCTGCTCCCCCTCGTGTTCCTCGGCGGCGCAGGCATCCTCCTCGCCCTGCCCGGTGTAAGCCTCCCACCGCTCGGTGTGCTGGTGTTCTTCTTCGTCGGATATGCAGTAGGTGCTTTCGATGTGGCCGAGTTGGCGCACACCGCTCGGGGACGATTCCACGTCATTGCTGGACGCCGGATCGCCGTCGTGGCCGTCACGGCACCGGTCAGCTGGTTCTTCGCGTCCCAAGGTCAGCCGTACTGGACATTAGCGGTCCTGGCGATCGAGAGTGCCCTGTGGCAGTTGGTTCTGGTGCCCGGGGCCGGCATCTCGCTCGGGCCTCTGGCTCGGGTCGTCGAGAACTGCCGGCGAGCGCTCTCACGCGTGTGGGAGGTTCGCATGCTTTGGGCTTCCAGCATGGTTGCCGCGGTGTCGTCCCGCATCGACCTCTTCATCATCGGCGCACTTCTGGGGGTGCACGCCGTAGGACAGTACTCGACGACGAGTCGACCGATCGAGGCTACGACCATCGTCGCTCACAGCTTGATCATGGTCCTGATCGGCTCCATCTCGAAGAACGCCTCGATGCCCAGTCAGTACGCTGCCAACCTTGCGAGGGCTTCGCGGACGACGTTCTGGACGTCGGTGGTCGTGACAGGCAGCCTTATCGTCGTGGGCCCCTGGTTGATCCTCTTCCTGTACGGGCAGCAGTTCGAGACCGCCTCGGCGATCCTTCCCGTCTATGCTTTGAGCGTCTTGTTCATCTTCCAGGAGCAGATTCTCAGCGTGCTCCTGATCGTTGAAAAGCTCTACAGGCTGGACTTCATGATCAACGTCGCACGGGCCACGGTGACCATTGGTCTCAATCTGTTGCTTCTTCCGACCTTCGGCATCGCCGGCGCTGCCATAGCCGCCGTGCTGACACGACCCGTGAGCACCATGGTGATCCTTCTGCCGCACGCCTCTGGTCGACACGTCCTGATGCTGACCTACGGCAGCATCTTCCGGAGCAACCATCGAGTGCAGGCATCAGCCAACAGACTGATCCGAAACCGGCGCACCAAGAACTGATGTGAAGTGGAGCCCCGCTATGCCTGAATCCACGAGAAGCGATTTCAACAGGCGCGGCGAGCCCCGGGGAATGCCCTCTTCGGGCATCTGCCTGGTGCTGTGCAGCCTGCTTGTCACAGGCCTGGGCTTCGGGATCGCAGCGAAGGACGAGAACGGTGAACCGGCCACGGGCGCCTCGGTGGAGGACCGCGCCACTCGGATTGCCCTGCCGGACCAGGAGGAGAGCGAAAAAGTCCGGCTCCCGGAGGAACCGACGGTCCTGCTCATCGGTGACTCGTTCTCGCTGGGCCATGGCGCCGAGCCGAGAGCGAAGGGTTATGCCTTTCTGCTGGCTGAGCGTATGGGCTGGCAGAACTTCACGGTCGACGGAGTCGGCAAGACCGGATTCATCTCGGGCGGGGATTTCCGCTATCTGGAACGACTGAATGCACGCATCCGTTCCAAGGCGCCGGCCCCCGACCTCGTCGTCTTGCAGGGATCGGTGAACGACACGTGGATCGACTATCACGACATGCTGACGGCGGTGACCGATACCGTCCGGACGATTGAAACGCACTGGCCGGGTACAGAAATCGTCCTCACTACACCTATCACTCATCGGGACTTCGCGCGGGAGGAACGTGCTCTGCACGTCGCGGCGAGGAGCACTCGTGCTGTGCTTCTGATCGACGAGGTTCCGCGCAGTTGGCTCCCCCCCGTGAGCAATCTGTACATCGATGACTCGTGGCACCCCAGCACGCAGGGTCACGCCCGTATCGCGGAGAGCATGGGTGCAGCGCTCCAGGATCGGATCAGACCTCGGTAGATTTTGCGGCCCTTCCTCGGTTCACGCAATGACACAGTCGCCGATGCGGCAATCCGCGTCCGGCCGGGACGTCTATGTTGGTGCTAGCCCATGGGGTGGGTACAGGGTCGGGCAGGAATGGACCACACGCGTTGGAAACGGATCGAGAGATCGACGCCGCAGTGTCAACGTGGAGCATCCGTCTCGACCTCAGCTCCCTGCTCTCGGGCCTCCACCACCGGAACCGAGAACTACTCCTGCGAGGTACTCCCGTGCACGATCCCATGGTCACTGTCGTTCTGCCGACATTCAACAATCGTGAAGACATCGGGGCGGCGATCGACTCGTTGCTGGCCCAGACCTTCGAGGACTGGGAACTGATCGTGGTGGACGACGCGTCCACGGACGGCACGGGCGGTCTTGTGGCCGAGAGGTATGACGATCCCCGGATCTCGCTCCATACCATGGCGATCAACGCGGGCGCTGGGGCCTGTCGCAATCTGGCACTGTCCAAGGCCCGAGGCGAGCTGGTCGCCGTCCTCGACGCGGATGACGAGTATCTGCCGACGAAGCTCGAGAAACAGGTCGAGGTCTTCGCTGACGACGCGAGTGTCTCCGCGGTGGGATGTCAGGTCTTCGAATTCGGTCAGTGGGGAGGGCCCGAACTGGGCCGGTGGCCCACGCAGGCCGAAGACATCCACCGTAGACAGGTCGACCGCAAGGTACCGATCCACCACTCCACGGCCGTTTTCAAGCGCACTGAACTCGAAGAAGTCGGCGGGTGGGATGCCGCGTGTCGCCGTGCCGAGGATTTCGCGCTCTTCCTTCGGCTCGGGGAGCGCAAGATGGTCTGTCTCGAAGAGGCCCTGTACATGTACCGGACACGTCGGCCTCTCCCGCTGTCCTACGTAATCACTGATCAGCTTTCCCATGACCTGGCCTTGCGCCGTCATGAGCTGTGGCTCGACGGGCTGGACGATTCCGCGATGCCGACGGATACGAAGCTGAGCACCAGGACCGTCATCCAAGCGACCAAGAACTGGATCGTCCGCACCGGCCAGGAGTACCTGTCCGCTGTCCTGCGTCGCCGGCCATAGTCAGGCCCCCTCGCGCAGGCCATGGGCCCGTTCAGTCCGCAACAGGCGCTCCAAGGCCACGAGACAAGTCGTGCTGCTGCTACAACGAAGCTCTTTTTGGGGACGACGGTGTCTGGTCGCCCACTCCCAGGGCAACACCGTCTTCCTCGAGACGCCGCGGGCGAAGGGGCTGGGCCAGTGAGCAGCCCACGAGCACTCCCAGCGGAGCCATGACGAAGGGATACACCAGGACGTTGTCCGTCAGTGCCGCCACGGCAACGCCCAGCAGCCCGGACAGAGCCACCCAGTGGATCTCTTGGTCCGTCTGGCGAGCACGAGCCCAGACGCGCAGCGTCAGCAGGACGAAACCCACCACGAAAAGCGTCAAACCGATGAGGCCGAAGTCGTGGTACAGGCGTAAGTACTCATTATGGGGATGGGAAATCGGCGCAAAGGCCGCATAGACCTGCGCGTCAGCCGTGCCGGGTCCCTGGCCCCACCACGGGGCCTTCGCCGCGGACTCGACAGTTACTCGCCACAGTTCTGTCCGGCCCGACGTGTTGAAATTCTGACCTCCAACGGAGACGGCGGCGTCGCCACCGAGAAAGCGGTCCCTGAACGGTTCGTAGAACATGATGGCCCAATAGATGAGGAGGGCACCCAGCCCGGCGAAGATCCCGGCCAGAGGTATACGGAGGCTGCGTTGCCTTATACGTACCGCCAGGAAGACCAGCAGCGCCGCGCAGATGACCGAGGCCATGCGCGACAAACTCAGGAATGCTGCCATCACGACAAGCAACGGTGCGACGGCATACAGAAGATGTCGTCCTCTGTAGGGCACGAAAATTGCGACAAGCACAATGCAGCTCAGTGCGAAGGACCGGGGACCGTACAACTCCACGCCGGCCACGGTCGACGCCAGAAATACGACCGTGACAAGGAGTGCCGCCGGCCGGTAGAAGGAAAGCACCTTGTCCACCTGATCGGGAGCTGCCTGCAGTGACACCACTGCCGCACCCGCAATGAACGTCGTGAAGACGGCCACATTCTGGAGGCCGTCCGAGGACGAATTGAAGGCGAGGCTGATCCACGCGAGCGCCAGGAACAGGAGCAGTACAGCGGGAACAGCCTTGCCGGAGCTCTCCAGCTGGATCCCGTCATGTGGACTGTTCCCTCCCCTGAATCCGACGAGGGGCAGAAATGCAAGGCACCACATCGCGGTCAGCAATGTGAACAGGGCGGACACCGTATAGGGACCGACAGTGACGCGTGGCAACAAATCGACCACGATCAACCAGATGAGGCCCACAACCGCAAGCCTGGGCATCCCGTGATGCGTTGAGCTGGTCATCCCGAATCCATCCCGTCACCCGTCCATGTCGTTGCAGTTCTACTCACCTTGCCACGACCGCTGATCGAGTGAGGGGAGGGTGATCCGGGAAGGACCCCAACCCTCCCAGAGGTTGGCCAGGTGCCGCAACATCGCGAGTCACAGTACCTGCGCGTCCGGGGACAGGGTCCCCGATGACGTTGCATGTCGCATCGGCGAACGCCCTTCTGAACCCGCGCACGGAGCAGCATCGGCGTGCTGAGACGCAACGATTAACGATGGGTTGCTCGACCGTCATGTTTGGCATGCGCGTAAGGGCACCATACATTGACGAACATACTCTGCTTCGATCCCCGGGGGAACCATGAATTTGACGCGCAAGAAGGCTTTCATCACCGGGATCACCGGTCAGGACGGCTCCTATCTGGCGGAGCTGCTGCTCGCCAAGGGCTACGAGGTCCACGGCCTGATCCGCCGGGCCTCCACGTTCAACACCCACCGGATCGACCACCTCTACTCGGACCCGCACGAGGCCGATGCGAAGCTGTTCCTGCACTACGGGGATCTGTCCGACGGGTCCCGGCTGGTGACGCTGATGGCGCAGATCCGCCCCGATGAGGTCTACAACCTCGCGGCCCAGTCCCACGTGAAGGTCTCTTTCGAGGAGCCCGAGCACACCGGGGACACCACCGGGCTGGGCACCGTCCGGCTGCTCGAGGCGATGCGCCTGGCCAATGTGGACGCCCGCTACTACCAGGCCTCCACCTCCGAGCTGTACGGGGCGACCCCGCCGCCGCAGCACGAGGACACCCCGTTCTACCCCCGCTCCCCCTACGGGGCGGCGAAGATCTACTCCTACTGGATCACCAAGAACTACCGCGAGGCCTACGACATGTACGCCGTCAACGGGATCCTCTTCAACCACGAGTCCCCCCGCCGCGGCGAGACCTTCGTGACCCGCAAGATCACCCGGGCCGTGGCCGCGATCAAGGCCGGCACCCAGGAGAAGCTCTACATGGGCAACCTGCAGGCCATCCGTGACTGGGGCTACGCCGCCGAGTACGTCGAGGGCATGTGGCGGATGCTCCAGGCCGACGAGCCCGAGGACTTCGTGCTCGCCACCGGGCACCCGTGCACGGTGCGGGAGTTCCTGGAGATCTCCTTCGACCACGCCGGTCTGGACTGGCGCGAGCACGTCGAGTTCGACGAGCGCTACCTGCGCCCCACCGAGGTCGACGCCCTCATCGGCGACCCGGCCAAGGCCAAGGACAAGCTCGGCTGGGAAGCCACCGTCAAGGCCCCCGAGCTGGCCCGCCTCATGGTCGACGCCGACATCGCCCTGCTCCAGAACGACGCCTGGATCGACACCGTCGACCTCGCCTCCTGGGCCAAGTGAGACAGGACGCCACGATGACAGCAGACACCACCGAGAAGCCCGCTGACGCGACGACGTCGTTCACCCCCGGCCCCCTGGATCGCACCGCCCCGTTCTACGTGGCCGGCCACCGCGGCCTGGTCGGCTCCGCGATCTGGCGCAAGCTAAAGGACGAGGGGTTCACCGACCTGATCGGCCGCACCTCCTCCGAGCTGGACCTCAAGGACCGCGACGCAGTCTTCGCCTTCTTCGCCGAGGTCAAGCCCCGCTACGTGGTGCTGGCCGCGGCGAAGGTCGGCGGGATCCTCGCCAACAACACCTACCCGGTCGACTTCCTGTCCGAGAACCTCCGGATCCAGGTCAACGTCCTCGACGCCGCCCTCGAGCACGGGGTGGAGCGGGTGCTGTTCCTCGGCTCCTCCTGCATCTACCCGAAGCTGGCCCCGCAGCCGCTGAAGGAGGAGTACCTCCTCACCGGGCACCTGGAACCCACCAACGACGCCTACGCGATCGCCAAGATCGCCGGCATCCTGCAGATCCAGGCCGTGCGCCGCCAGTACGGGCTGCCCTGGATCTCGGCCATGCCCACCAACCTCTACGGGCCCGGGGACAACTTCTCCCCCACCGGCTCCCACGTGCTGCCGGCCATGATCCGCCGCTACGAGGAAGCCCGCCTG
>NZ_JBISWK010000131.1:0-36512 GCF_044462205.1 Kocuria rhizosphaericola
CCTCGTGCACCTCCTGGACGTGCAGGTCGATCTCCTGGATGTCCTTGGGGACCATGGACACGGCGATGAAGGAGACGATCGCGATGCCGGCGATGTAGACGCCGATCGTCCAGGACATCCCGGTCTCGTTGAGCAGCAGCTGCGCGATCATCGGGGCGAACGCGCCGCCGATGATGGAGCCGAACGCGTAGCCGATCGAGACGCCCGAGTAGCGCACGCGGGCCGGGAACATCTCGGCGTAGAGCGCCGACTGCGGGCCGTAGGACGGGCCGAGGCCCACGGTGAGGATCACGATGGCCAGGGCGAACAGCGGCAGGGACGCGGTGTCGAGCAGGAACCACATCGGCACGGCCCACAGGATGATGATGGCGTAGCCGATCTGGAAGGTGCGCACGCGCCCGATCTTGTCCGAGATCCAGCCGCCGAACATCGTGAAGACGAGCCACCCGAGGCCGCCGATCAGGGAGGCGATGAGGGTCTGCGACCGGGGCATGCCCAGCACGTTGGAGCCGTAGGAGGCGAAGAACGCGATCACGAGGTAGCCGGCGGCGTTGTTGGCGGCGAAGATCAGGGCCGCGAGGGTGACCGGCTTCTTGTGGTGCTTGACCAGCTGGCCCAGGGGCGCGGAGGACTCCTTCTTGCGCAGCTGCATCTCCTTGAAGACCGGGGACTCGTCGACCGTCTTGCGGATCAGGTAGCCGACCACGATCAGCACCACGGAGGACAGGAACGGGATGCGCCAGCCCCACGCCTGGAAGTCCTCGGGGGACATCATCGAGGTGAGGGCGAACATGAAGGACGTGGCCAGCAGCATGCCCAGCGGCACGCCGATCTGCGGGTAGGCGCCGAAGAGCCCGCGCTTGTTCCGCGGGGCGTGCTCGACGGACATCAGCGCCGCGCCGCCCCATTCACCGCCCGCCGAGAAGCCCTGCATGATGCGCAGGACCACCAGGAAGATCGGGGCCCAGATGCCGATCGTGGCGTAGGTGGGCAGCAGGCCGATCAGCATCGTCGCCGCGCCCATGCCCACGAGGGTCAGCACCAGGACGATCTTGCGGCCGTACTTGTCGCCGAGGTGGCCGGCGACCACCGCGCCGAGCGGGCGGAACAGGAAGCTGATGCCCAGGGAGGCCCACGCGACGACCTGGGCGAGGCCGGCGTTCTCCTGCCCGAGCGGCGCGAAGTACAGCGGGGCCAGGACGAAGGCCGCGGCCTGGGCGTAGATGAAGAAGTCGTACCACTCGATGGTGGTGCCCACGAGGGTGCCGGCGAGGACCTTGCGCTCCTCGCGGGACATCTCGTGCCGCCCGGCCGGGGCGGATGAAGTGTGGACCATGGGAGTCTCCTGTGTGGGCGGGGACGGCGACGTCCTCGGCGGAACCGAACGCAACATGACCGAACGTTCGGTAGTTCAGTGAGATACTACGGGCGGAAGTGACGCCTGTCACCATCCGTGCGGAATAATCAAACATTGTATCACCAATGTGACACAGACCACCCCCTGGAGGAAACCGATGGCCGTCTACGCCCCCATCACCCTGGGCCGCGGCGCCCGCACCGTCGTCTGCCTGCCCGGCTGGTACGGCTCGGCCGACGGCTGGGGGCCCTGGCGCACGTACCTGGACACCGAGGAGTTCCGCTGGGTGTTCTTCGACTACCGCGGCTACGGCATCCGGATGGGCGAGACGGGCAGCTTCACGCTGGACGAGATCGCCAAGGACGTCCTCGCGGTGATCGACCGCCTGCCCGCCGGCCCCGTCCACCTCGTGGGCCACTCGATGGGCGGCTCGGTCATGCAGAAGGTCCTCGCGGAGGCTCCCGAGGGGCGGATCGGCAGGCTCGTGGGGGTCGCCCCCACTCCGGGGACGGGCACCGACCTCGACGACGACGCGCGGCGGCTGTTCGAGTCCGCCGCGGAGAACCCCGAGGCGCGGCGGGCCATCATCGACCTGACCTCCGGCCACCGGCTGCCCTCCGCGTGGCTGGACCGCATGGTGGAGAAATCGCTGCTGCGGTCCATCCCGGAGGCGTTCGCCGCGTACCTCCGGGCGTGGGCGGACACCGACCTCTCCGAGCAGGTCCGCGGCCGCACCAACCCCCTCCTCGCCCTGTACGGGGAGCACGACCCGGCCGTCACGGAGCAGTCCCTGCGGGACAGCTACGGCGAGCTCTTCCCGCACGCCGAGATCCGCCGGATCGGCAACGCCGGGCACTACCCGATGTTCGAGACGCCGCTCGCGCTCGTGGCCGACGTCGAGGAGTTCCTCGCCCGCTGACACGCGGCCGGGCCCGGCCCCCACGGAGAGGACCGGGCCCGGCGGCGTGGCGGGGGCGCCAGGGGCGGCGGCTCAGCGGTAGAGCCGCTCCGTGGCCAGGCGCGCGCCCTCGACGAGGGACTCGAGCTTGGCCCACGCGATCTGCGGGTGCAGGCGCCCGCCGAGTCCGCAGTCGGTCGAGGCCACGACGTTCTCGCGGCCCACCACGGAAGCGAACTGCTCGATCCGGTCCGCGACGAGCTCGGGGTGCTCCACGACGTTGGTGGAGTGCGAGACCACCCCGGGGATGATGACGCGGCCCTCGGGCAGCCGGTGATCGCGCCAGACCTTCCACTCGTGGGCGTGGCGGGCCGAGGCGCCCTCGAAGGTGTAGCCGCCGGCGTCGATGGTCAGCATCAGGTCCACGAGGTGCTTCAGCTCGAGGTCCGTGGTGTGCGGGCCGTGCCAGGAGCCCCAGCACAGGTGGAAGCGGACCTGCTCCTCGGGGATCCCGCGCAGCGCGTGGTTGAGGGCCTCGACGCGCAGCCGTGTGAACGCCAGATAGTCCTCGACCGTGGGCTCGGGGTTGATCTGGTCCCAGGACTCCGCGATGGAGGGGTCGTCGATCTGCACGGTCAGCCCGGCGTCGGTGATCGCCAGGTACTCCTCGCGCATCACGTCGGCGCACGCGTACACGAGCTCCTCGTCGGTCCTGTAGTACTCGTTGGTCACGCGCGCCGCGGAGCCGGGGGACAGGGCGGCGACGAACCCGGTCCCGGCGCCCGTGGCCTGCAGGGCGGCCCGGAGGTTGCGCACGTCCGAGGCCACGGCCTCCTGGCCGGTGTAGGTGAGCGGCCCGGTGATCTTGGGCTGCTTGGTCGAGGAGCGCCCGGTGAGGATGCCCGACGCCGGGTCCTCGTAGGCCTCCCGGAAGCGCTCGCGGTCCCGGCGGTCCGGGAAGCTCGTGAGCACGATGTTGCCGGGCGAGGAGCGCTTCTGCTCCGTGGACGCCCACCGGTCCTCGTCGGACGGCGTGAGCCCGCCGAGGCGGCCGAAGGAGTAGTTCCACCAGGCGCCGTAGTCCACGGCGCTGGACATGGTGTGCCCGTACTCGCCGTCGTTGACGACGTCCACGCCGATCTCGCGCTGTCGGCGCACCACGTCCTCGACGCCCGTGGCCAGCTCGCCGGTGAGCTGCTCGAACGTGATGGCGCCGTCGGCGTACTGCTGGTTCGCCTCCAGAAGCCGCGGGGTGCGCGGCAAGGAGCCCACGTGGGTGGTCTGCACGTGGTCGGTGTTCTGCATGGTCACGGGTGTCCTCCTGGGGAACGGCGGGGGAGTCGGGCGGGGCCGGTCAGGACCAGAGCCGGCGGGAGGCGAGCTCGGCGCCGCGGGCGAGGGTCTCGAGCTTGGCCACGGCGATCTGCGGGTGGATCCGCCCGCCCAGCCCGCAGTCGGTCGAGGCGATGACGTTCTCGCGGCCCACCTGGCGGGCGAAGCGCTCGATCCGGTCGGCCACGAGCTCGGGGTGCTCCACCACGTTGGTGGCGTGGGAGACGATCCCCGGGATGATGACCTTGCCCTCGGGCAGCTCGTGGTCCTGCCAGAGCTTCCACTCGTGCTCGTGCCGGGCGTTGGCGGCCTCGAAGCTGTAGCCGCCGGCCCTGATGGAGAGCATGAGCTCCACCAGGTGCTCGAAGCCGAGGTCCGTGGTGTGCGGGCCGTGCCAGGAGCCCCAGCACAGGTGGAAACGGACCTGCTCCTCCGGGATGCCCTCGAGGGCGTAGTTGAGGGCCTCGACCCGCTTGCGGGTGAACGCGAGGTAGTCCTCCACGCTGGGCTCGGGGTTGACCTGGTCCCAGTTCTCCGCGATGGAGGGGTCGTCGATCTGCACGATCAGTCCGGCGTCCGTGATCGCCCGGTACTCCTCGCGCATGACCTCCGCGCACGCGGTGA
The DNA here is from genome assembly GCF_044462205.1 of Kocuria rhizosphaericola. Lineage (NCBI taxonomy): Bacteria > Bacillati > Actinomycetota > Actinomycetes > Micrococcales > Micrococcaceae > Kocuria > Kocuria rhizosphaericola. The sequence goes on from NZ_JBISWK010000131.1 coordinate 4,212, forward strand.
GGACCTCGTCCTCGTCCGCGTAGTGGGTGTTCTCCAGGCGGGCGCACGAACCCGGGGACAGCGCGGCGAGATAGCCCTCGCTCGCGCCCGTGGCCTGCAGGGCGGCCTGGAGGTTGCGGATGTCGGCCTCCAGCGCCGCGTGGCCCGTGTACTCCAGCTTCCCGGTGATCACCGGGAACGGCGCCTGCTTGCCCGTGGTGATGCCCGATGCGGGGTCCGTGTAGGCCTCGTCGAAGGCCTGGCGGTCCCGGCGGTCCCCGAAGCTCGTCAGGACGACGTTGCCGGGGGAGGCGCGCCGCGGCTCCTGCTCCCACAGCCCCACCTCACCGGGAGTGGGGCCCGAGATCCGGGCGAAGATGTAGTGCCACCACGCGCCGTAGTCGACCTCCGCAGCCATGACGTGGCCGTACTCGCCGTCGTTGACCACGTCGATGCCGAGCTCGCGCTGCCGGCGGACCACGTCGACCACCGAGTCCTGGAGGAGCTGGTCGTACTCGGCCTCGGGGATGCTGCCCTTCGCCCGGTTCGCCCCGAGCAGCGCCGGGGTCCGGGGGAGGGATCCGGCGTGGGTCGTGAGGATGCGCTCGGCACTGTGCAGCATGGGTCGCAAGTCCTTTCCATCGGTCCTGGCGGTAGCACCGGAGGCGGGACGGGGAACCGTCGCCCGGGTTGCTGCGGCGTCGTCGAGCCAGATCTCTCGGCCGCTCTGGATGGTGACCGTCCCATCCAAGCGCACCGGCGGGCGCGGCGCCATTCGGCGCCCGCGTGACGGGCGTGACGGATTGTGACGCGCGCGGTCCTGCTCGCCGTCGTGGTCCGGATCACATACCGTGACGGTGACCGGTGCCCCGGACCCGGTGGGCGCCGCGGACGGAAGGAAGGATCTCCATGTTCCAGGACAACGGCCTCGAGGGGCGCACCGCGCTCGTGACGGGCGGGGCGAGCGGCATCGGCCTGGCGGCTGCCCGGGCGCTCGCCGGCTCCGGCGCCCACGTGGTGGTGGCCGACGTCGACGAGGCCGGGGCGCAGCGCGTCGCCGACGAGCTGGGCGGGAGGGCCTGGGCGGTGGACCTGCTCGACACCGGGGCGCTCGCCGAGCTGAGCCTCGAGGTGGACGTGCTGGTCAACAACGCCGGCATCCAGAAGGTCTCCCCCCTCCACGAGTTCGACCCGGCGGACTTCCACCGCATCCTCGTGCTCATGCTCGAGAGCCCGTTTCTGCTGGTGCGCGCGGCGTTGCCCCACATGTACGAGAAGGGCTGGGGGCGCGTCATCAACGTCTCCTCCGTGCACGGGCTGCGGGCGTCCCCCTACAAGAGCGCCTACGTCTCCGCCAAGCACGGACTCGAGGGGCTCTCCAAGACCATCGCCCTGGAGGGCGCCGCGCACGGCGTGACGAGCAACTGCGTCAACCCCGGCTACGTGCGCACCCCGCTGGTGGAGAAGCAGGTCACCGACCAGGCTGCGGTGCACGGGATCCCCGAGTCCGAGGTGGTGGAGCGGATCATGCTCGGCGAGACGCCCGTCAAGAAGCTCGTGGAGCCGGAGGACGTCGGCAGCCTCGTGGCGTGGCTGGCCGGACCGCACGCGTCCATGGTCACCGGGGCGTCCTACACGATGGACGGCGGCTGGACCGCGCGCTGAGCCCCGCCCGCCCGGCGGGGCCCCCGGTGCCGGTCCGGTGCCGGCCCCGCCGGCTCAGCGGTGGCCCAGCTCCTGGGAGAGCCGGTGGGCCTCCGTGAGCAGGGCCCGCCCCAGGGGCTGCCGGCGCTCGCCGGTGAACCGGGGCTCGATGCCCGTGAGGCTCAGCGCGTAGACCGGCGCCCCCGTCGCGTCGAAGACCGCCGCGGCCATGCCCCAGCTGCCCTCGACGATCAGCCCCGGGTTCACCGCGAAGCCCTCCCGCCGCACGTCCGCGAGCAGGTCCCGGATCCGCTCGGGCGTGTGCAGCGGACCCCAGCCGGCGCGGGCCCCGGCCGTGGCCGCGAGGACCCGGTCCACCTCCGGGTCCGGGAGGTGGGCCAGGATCGCCAGCCCCGCCGAGGCCACGCCCAGCGGCAGCCGCAGTCCCTCGTACAGGACGTGGGAGCGGATGGGGAAGGCGCCCTCCACGCGCGCCAGGCAGACGGTCTCCATCCCGCGGCGGACCGAGAGGAACGCGCTCTCGCCGGTGGCCTCCGCGAGCCGGCGCAGCGAGGGACCGGCCAGTTCCCGGATCGGATAGCGGTGGGCCGCGACCGCGCCCAGCACGTACAGCTCCGGCCCCAGCTGCCAGGCCCCCGTCCCGGCGGCGCGCTCCACGAGACCCTCCTCGGCCAGACCCGTGAGCAGCCGGTGCACGGTGGGACGGGTCATCCCGGTCCCGGCCGCGAGCTCCGCCACCGTGCTGCCCTGCTCGCGGCCCGCGACGGCCCGCAGCAGCTGCCCCACCCGGTGGACCACCTGGGTCCCCGAACCGCTCGTCCGCTCCTGTCCCATGACTCCACTATATGGACACTGAGCGCACGAATGGCCGGATGCTGAGGAGAACTGCCGTCATTCCGGCAGTTCTGTTGACCGACATGTGGAGGCTCCCTAGATTGAGTGCTGAGTCACAGTCGCACCAGAGGAAGGGGCCAGGGTGTCCAAGGTCAGAGACAACGCCGCCGAGCTGCTGGCGGAGAGCCTGCGGGACGGCATGACGCTCGCCGTGGGCGGGTTCGGGCTGAGCGGGATCCCCCGGGATCTCATCGACGCGGTGCGGGACTCCGGGGTCACGGACCTCACGGTGGTCTCCAACAACATGGGTGTGGACGGCAAGGGCCTCGGGGTCCTGCTCGAGAACCGGCAGGTGAAGAAGGTCCTCGCCTCCTACGTGGGCGAGAACAAGCTGTTCGCCCAGCAGTACCTGGACGGGGAGCTCGAGGTCGAGTTCAATCCGCAGGGCACCCTCGCCGAGCGGCTCCGGGCCGGCGGTGCGGGCATCCCCGCCTTCTACACGAAGACCGGGGTCGGCACCCTCGTGGCCGAGGGCAAGCCGCACGCCGAGTTCGACGGCGAGACCTACGTGCAGGAGCGCGGCATCGTCGCCGACATCGCCCTGGTCCACGCCCACACCGGCGACTCCGACGGCAACCTCGTCTACCGCTACACCGCGCGCAACTTCAACCCGATCGTCGCGACCGCCGGGAAGGTCACCTTCGCCGAGGTCGAGCACCTCGTGGCGGTCGGCGGGATCCACCCGGACCACGTCGCGACCCCGGGCGTCTACGTCCAGCACGTCGCGCAGTACAGCGGCGCGCCCAAGGACATCGAGCAGCGCACCGTCCGCCCCCGCCCCGCCGGGCGGGCCACCCAGCAGAACGGAGACCAGGCATGAGCTGGACCCGCGACGAGATGTCGGCGATCGCCGCCGTCGAGCTCTCCGACGGCGACTACGTCAACCTCGGCATCGGCATCCCCACCCTCGTGGCCAACAACCTGCCCGAGGGCGTGAACGTGGTGCTGCAGTCCGAGAACGGCGTGCTCGGCATGGGCCCGTTCCCCTACGAGGGCGACGAGGACCCGGACCTCATCAACGCCGGCAAGCAGACCATCACGCTGCTGCCCGGGGCCTCGATCTTCGACTCCGCCACGTCCTTCGGGATGATCCGCGGCGGCCACGTCAAGATCGCGATCCTCGGCGCCATGCAGGTCTCCGGCACCGGAGACCTCGCCAACTGGATGATCCCCGGCAAGATGGTCAAGGGGATGGGCGGGGCCATGGACCTGGTGGCCGGCACGCCGCGCGTCGTCGTGCTGACCGAGCACGTGACCAAGGACGGCTCCGCCAAGATCAAGACCGAGTGCGACCTCCCCCTCACCGGCGTGCGTGTGGTCGACCGCATCGTCACGGACCTGTGCGTGTTCGACGTCGAGGACGGCGGACTCGTGCTGCGCAGCCTCGCCCCCGGCGTCACCGAGGACGAGATCCGCGAGAAGACCGAGGCGTCCTTCCGCACCGACCTGCAGGACGTCACCCCCGACACCGTCCCCACCGAGACCGCCGCCGCACCCGGCGGCGCTGAGGAGAACCGATGAGCACCGCCACCGACGTCGTCGTCCTGTCCGGCGCCCGCACGCCCCAGGGCAAGATCCTGGGCCAGCTCGCGTCCTTCACCGCGGCCCAGCTGGGCGCCCACGCCATCCGGGCCGCGCTCGAGCGCGCCGGGATCGCCCCCGAGCAGGTCGACTACGTGGTCATGGGCCACGTCCTGCAGGCCGGCGCCGGGCAGAACCCGGCCCGCCAGGCGGCCGTCGCCGCGGGCATCCCGCTCGACGTGCCCGCCGAGACCGTCAACAAGGTCTGTCTCTCCGGGCTCGTGGCCATCACCAACGGCGCCCGCATGATCCGTGCCGGCGAGGCCGAGATCGTCGTGGCCGGCGGCCAGGAGTCCATGACCAACGCCCCGCACCTCGCCACGGGCGTGCGGCAGGGCAAGGGCTACGGCGACCTCAAGCTCGAGGACGCCGTGGCCAAGGACGGGCTCGTCGACGTCGCCGCGTGCGTGTCCATGGGCTCCCTCACGGAGTCCGGCAACGGCGAGCGCTCGATCCCCCGCGAGGAGCAGGACCGGATCGCCGCCCAGAGCCACCAGCGCGCGGCCCGCGCCACGGAGGACGGCGTCTTCCGCGACGAGATCGCTCCCGTGACCGTTCCGCAGCGCAAGGGCGAGCCGCTGGTCGTCGACGCCGACCAGGGCATCCGGCCGGAGTCCACGGCGGAGTCGATGGCGAGGCTGCGCCCGGCGTTCGCCGAGGACGGCACCATCACGGCCGGGAACTCCTCGCCGCTGTCCGACGGCGCGGCCGCCGTGGTCCTGACCAGCCGGGAGTACGCCGAGCGCCATGGCCTCGAGTACCTGGCCGTGGTCGGGGCCCCCGGCCAGGTGGCCGGACCCGACACCTCGCTGCACTCCCAGCCGTCCCGGGCGATCGAGGCCGCCGTCGCCAAGGCCGGCTGGACCGTGCAGGACCTGGACTTCATCGAGATCAACGAGGCGTTCGCGTCCGTGCTGATCCAGTCGCTGCGGGACCTCGACTACCCGGTGGAGAAGGCCAACATCCACGGCGGCGCCGTGGCCGTCGGCCACCCGATCGGTGCCTCCGGGGCGCGCCTGGCGCTGCACGCGGCCCTCGAGCTCTCCCGCCGCGGGTCCGGCCGGGCCGCGGTGTCGCTGTGCGGCGGCGGCGGCCAGGGCGAGGCGCTGCTGCTCTACCGCGACTGACCCCCCGTCCCGTCCGCCGGGGCGAGCTCCTGCGGACGCGGCAGGGGGTGTACGCGACACCGTCCGGGGGGAGGGACCTCGGGGCGGAGGGACGACTGCGGCAGGTGCACGTCGCCCTGGCGCTGCGGGCCGCCACCGCTCCGGTGTCCGGGCACCCCTCGGCGGCGCGAGAAGCACCGCGCCGACGCCGGGCGGCGGATCCTGCGGACGGACCGGGCCACCGCCGTGCACCGGCCGGACGACCTGGTCGCCAGGATCCGGAAGGAGCCCGACGCGCGCGACCCCGGAGGCACCGGCTGACCCGTCGGGGCCCGGGGAACCACGGTTCGCCGTGGCCGTCCGGGCCCTGCCGGGTCACCCGGCCGGGACGTGGTCAGCGCTGCTGGGCGGCCAGGTCGAGCGCCTCCCGGATGGCGGCGGGATCGGGGTGGTTGATGGCCAGCAGCAGCACGGCCTTCGACAGGAACGCGAGCCGGGCCTCGTCACCGTCGGCGGCGTCCAGGCCCTCGCTGATGCCGCGCCAGACCGTCTCGACGGTCTCGGCCTCGGGGTCGGGGGTGCGCGTCCGGCGCTCGCCGACGGGTTCGCTGCCGGTGTGCCCGGCGGCGACGCCCGCGGCGATCCCGGCCGGGTCCGTGGTCTCTTCCGGCCCCAGCACGGCGGCCACCAGCCCCTCCGGACGCACGACGACGACGTGCTCGCCCTCGATGCCGAGCAGCTGCCGGTCCGCGGCGGACAGCGCGAGCGCGGTGGCCCCCTCGGCCGGGAACTGCCCCGCGAAGGCGTCGGCGGTGCGCCGGGCGAGCTCGGCGGTGCCGGGCGTGCCGAGCACGGTGAAGCCCGGACCGGTGGCCTCGTAGAGGGTGCTGCCCAGCTCGGGCAGGTGCGTGTCCGCGACGGGGTCGCCGGGGTGGAGCCCGGCTCCGGTGCCGGGCGTGGCCCAGTTGATGCGGGAGCCGCGGGCGTGGGTGGCCGAGGACTGCCGGGGGTCCACCAGGTGGCGCAGCGCGGGCCGGAGTCCGATCAGCGGCAGGACCGCCTCCCGCGACGCCTTGTAGCCGAAGGTGCCGGGCGTCATGAACAGCGTGCTCAGGGTGGCGTTGGAGATGTTCTGCTCCCACGCGTACCGGCGCTCCGCGGCGTAGGCGTCCAGCAGCGCGGCGTCCGCGGCGCCGGAGGCCACGGCGGCCAGCTGCCAGGCGGCGGTGGCCGCGTCCTCGAGCCCGGAGTTCATCCCGCGCACCCCGAAGATCGGCACGAGGTGGGCGGCGTCGCCGACGAACAGGACGTTGCCGTGGCGGAACTCGTCGAGGGCCAGGGCGCGGGCGCTGTAGAGGCTCGACCAGACCATCTCCCACTGTGCGTCCGTCTCGCCGAGCCAGTCCAGGTGCTGGGTGATCCGGTCCCGGATCACCTCGGGGCGCTGCTCGTGCTCGGCGTCGTCCTCGTCGCGCAGCTGGTAGTCGATCCGCCAGATGTCGTCGGGCTGCTCGTGCATGATGATCGTGGATCCGCGGTTGGACTCGGGGTCGAACCACACGAAGCGCTCGGTGGGCCAGTCGTTGACCCACTTGATGTCGGCGATGACGTAGCGGCCCTCGTAGCTGGTCCCGTCCAGGCGCAGGCCCAGGGACCGGCGCACGGCGCTGCGGGCGCCGTCCGCGGCGGCCACCCACGAGGTGGTGAGCGTCCGCTCCCCGTCCGGCGTGGCCAGCACCAGGTCCACCACCCGGTCGCTGCCGTTCGCCGGGGCGTCGGCCGGGCGCTCGTGCACGTCCGTGACCTCGCAGGAGGTGAGCACCGTGGCGTCCGGCTCGGCGAACAGGGCCTCGTACAGGTACTGCTCGATGTCCGCCTGCGAGATGTTGACCATGGGCGGGCGCACGAACTTCTCGTCGTTGGGCATGACGAACTCGAGGACCTGCTGGTCCCGGTAGAAGCTCTTGCCGCGGTCCCACACCAGGGAGCGCTCCTGCACACGGCCGCCCACGCCGAGCCGGTCGAGGATCTCGAGGGAGTGGCGGGAGGTGCAGATGGCGCGCGAGCCGACCGAGACGGTGTCCCAGGCCTCGACCAGCACGGTGGGGATCCCCCGCCGGGACAGCCCCAGCGCGGTGGCCAGGCCCACCGGGCCGCCGCCGACCACGGTCACGGCCTGCACCTCGTCCCAGAAGCCTGGGGCGGGCGGGGTGTGGGGGACCGAGAAGGAGTTCAGAGCGGACATGGGGCCTCCGGATCGACGCGTCGTTGCTCCGTCGATGCTAGGCGGGTCGCCGCCGAATGATCAATGGTTGAACTATTTGAGGGCCTCCACTGTTCTGCCGGGCCGCCGTGCCCGGCGGTGGCGGGGCGGCCGGTCCGCCGGACTACTTGCGGGCTCGCGCGCCGATCCGCTCGCGCTGCTCCATGAGCTTCTCCAGCAGGCTCACGAGCGTGCGCTGTTCCTCCTCGGTCAGGGCCTCGGCCCACTGGCTCTCCCGGTCGTTCTGGGCCCGGACCGCCGTGCGGATCTTCGCCTGTCCGGCGTCGGTGAGGTGCAGGGTCACGGACCGGCCGTCGGCCGGGGACGCCTCCCGCCGGAGCAGGCCCTTGCCGACCAGCGTGGCCGTCAGGTTGGAGACCGCCGCGCGGCTCATCCCGGTCAGGCGGGCGGCCTCGTGGGGGTTGAGGGGGCCGGCGACCCAGAGGGCCAGGAGCAGCCGGAAGCTCGACCAGGTCCCGCCGGCGGGGCGGTGGATCGACGACTCGAAGTCGTAGACGGCGGTGCTCGAGGACCGGTTGAGCGAGAGGAACACCCGGTTGGCCTCGAGGTCCGCGTCGGGGAACTCCTCGGAGATCCGGCGCTGGGCGGCCTGGACGAAGGACCAGTAGTCCGGCAGCGCGGCGGCCGAGGACGACTCGGAGGGCTCTGAGCGGTCGGTGAGAGGCATGACGTCGATTCTATGGGAGGGGTTGCCCCATATAGTACAACGCTTTACTATCTGGGGGAGAGCTGGATCACACACCGCCACACGCAAGGAGATGGTCATGGCCTACTACCGGCAGCTGGGCCCCGTGCCCAAGCAGCGTCACACCCTGTTCAAGGACGACGAGGGCAACATCCTCTTCGAGGAGCTGATGGGCGAGGAGGGCTTCTCCTCCGACTCGTCGCTGCTCTACCACCGGCACATCCCCTCGGCGATCGTCGGGACCCGCGGCTGGGACCTGCCCGACCAGACCCTGACCCCCAACGACCCGCTGCTGCCGCGGCACCTCAAGCTGCACGAGCTGTTCACCGAGGAGCAGGCCGCCGAGACCGACGCGGTGACCGGACGCCGGCTGGTGCTGGGCAACTCCGACGTGCGGCTCTCTTACGCCTGGGTGGGGAAGACCTCCCCGCTGTACAAGAACGCCGTGGGCGACGAGTGCGTCTACGTGGAGCGGGGCTCGGCGCTCGTGGAGACCCAGTTCGGCGCCCTGGAGGCCGCCGAGGGCGACTACGTCCTGATCCCCCGGGCCACGATCCACCGCTGGGTGCTGCGGGAGGGCGAGACGGCCCGCCTCTACTTCACCGAGGCCAACTCCCACATCACCCCGCCGCACCGCTACCTGTCCAAGTACGGGCAGCTCCTCGAGCACGCCCCTTACTGCGAGCGCGACCTGCGCGGGCCCACGGACGTGCTGCTGCGGGACGAGGCGGACGTCGAGGTCTACATCAAGCACCGTGGCCGCGGGCCGTCGGGCCTGGACGGGACGGTCCACGTCCTGCCGCAGCACCCCTTCGACGTGGTGGGCTGGGACGGGTGCCTGTACCCGTACACCTTCAACATCAAGGACTACATGCCGATCACCGGCAAGGTGCACCAGCCGCCGCCCGTGCACCAGGTCTTCGAGGGGCACAACTTCGTGATCTGCAACTTCGTGCCCCGGAAGGTCGACTACCACGAGCTGGCCGTGCCCGTGCCCTACTACCACTCGAACGTGGACTCGGACGAGGTCATGTTCTACGTGGACGGGGACTACGAGGCGCGCAAGGGCTCGGGCATCGGCAAGGGCTCGATCTCGTTGCACCCGGGCGGGCACCCGCACGGTCCCCAGCCCGGGGCGATCGAGAAGTCCCTGGGCGTGGAGTACTTCGACGAGACCGCGGTCATGGTCGACACCTTCCAGCCGCTCGCCCTGGGCGAGGCCGGGCTGGCCGGCGACGACGGCAAGTACGTCACCTCCTGGACCCCCGGCCGGGAGTGGACCGGTGGGCTGTGGTCGAACTCGTGAGCGCCGCCCCGACCACGGACACCGCCGAGCGGACCGTCCCGGCCCAGTTCGCCGGGTTCTTCGACGACGCCGCGACGTTCCCGCCGGGACTCGCCCCGCTGGAGAAGGCGGTCACGGACCACGTGGCGCGGTGGGCGAACCCGCTCGTCGCGGCCGTGGGCCCGGTCGTGCTGGCGCTGAAGGACCTGCCCGAGGCCAAGCGCATCGCGGCCGGCCTCGACAGGCAGGGGCGGCCCGTGGAGGTCTCCGCCGTCGTCCCCGCAGGGCGGCTGCAGGCGGCCCTGGAGGCGGCCGAGCGGATCGGTCCCGAGCTGCGGATGGTGGCGGTCGAGCTCAAGACCGACCCGTCGGACGCGGACACCTGGAGGGCGCAGATCGCCGAAGCCGCCCAGGTGCAGGACGTCCCGGTCTTCGTGGAGCTGACCGCGGACCAGGTCCGCGGCGGTGCCCTCGAGCTACTGGAGGGCACCGGCCTGCGCCTGAAGTACCGCACCGGCGGGATCGAGGCGCACCTGTTCCCGAGCCCCGAGCAGCTCGCCGCGGTGCTCGTCGAGGCCGTGTCGGCGCGGATCCCGTTCAAGCTCACCGCCGGGCTGCACGAGGCCGTGCGGTACACGAGCCCGGACACGGGGTTTCCCCACCACGGCTTCCTCAACATCGCCCTGGCCACCGAGGCGGCGCGGGCGCACGAGCCCGCCGAGCGGGTGGCCCGCCTGCTCACCGAGACGGAACCGGAGCCGCTCGTCGAGCTCGCCCGGAGCTCCGACGGGTCCTGGCGGGAGTCGTTCACGTCCTTCGGGACGTGCAGCGTCGGCGAGCCCGCCGCGAGCCTCGAGCACCTCGGCCTCTTCCCGCACGGTCTCACCTGACACCGCGCCCTCCCGCTCCCGGACACCCCTGGCGCCCCGGGACGGGAGGGCGGCGCCGTCTTCCGCTGTCCCCCGCTTCGAAGGAGATCCACCCGTGAGCACTGCCGCCGACCGCTTCGCCACCGAGGGCTTCGGCCCCGAGAACCTGCCCTACGCCTCCTTCTCGCCCACCGGCGGCGGCCCCCGCCTCGGGGTGCGGCTGGGGGACCGGGCGATCGACGTGAACGCGCTGGCCACCGCGCTCGACACCACCGGGCCCGTGCTGCCCGCGGGCGCCCACCCGGCCGTGCTGGCGCCGAACCTCGACGTGCTCCTCGCGGCCGGGCACGAGACCTGGACCGCGCTGCGCTCCTGGCTCGTCGAGGTCGTGACCACCGACGGGCCGGCCGACGCGGTGGAGTCCTCCTCCCACCCGGTGGAGGAGATCGAGCTGCACATGCCCTTCACCGTGGCCGACTACGTCGACTACTACGCCTCCGAGCACCACGCGTCCAACGTGGGGAAGATGTTCCGCCCCGACCAGGCCCCGCTGCTGCCCAACTGGAAGCACCTGCCCGTGGGCTACCACGGCCGCGCCGGCACCGTGATCCCCTCCGGGAAGGACTTCCCCCGCCCCAAGGGCCTGCGCCCGGAGCAGGACGGCACGCCCAGCTTCGGACCCTCCCGGCGCCTGGACATCGAGGCGGAGATCGGCTTCGTCCTGGGCGGGGCCGCCCCCGGGGGAGAGGTCTCCCTGGAGCAGGCGGCCACCGAGCACCTCTTCGGGGTGGTGCTGTTCAACGACTGGTCCGCCCGGGACATCCAGGCCTTCGAGTACGTCCCGCTGGGCCCCTGCCTCGGCAAGTCCTTCGCGTCTTCCATCTCGCTGTGGGTCGTGCCCTTCGCGGCCCTGTCCGCCGCCCGCGTCGAGCCCCCGGCGCGCGAGCACCAGCTCGCCCCCTACCTGGACGACGAGGGCAAGGACCCGTGGGGCCTGGACATCACCATGGGCGTCCTGGTCGACGGGCAGAGCGTCGCCCACCCCCCGGTGCGCACCATGTACTGGACCGCCCCGCAGATGGTCGCCCACATGAGCGTCAACGGCGCGTCCCTGCGACCGGGCGACTTCTTCGGCTCCGGCACGGTCTCCGGGCCCGAGCGCGACCAGCGCGGGTCCTTCCTGGAGCTCTCCTGGGGCGGGAAGGAACCCTTCGCCCTGCCCGACGGCACCGAGATGACGTTCCTGCAGGACGGCCAGACCGTGACCCTCACCGGCACCGCGCCCGGCCCCGGCGGCTCCGTCATCGACTTCGGCGAGTGCACCGCCACGATCCTGCCCGCCACCTGAACGCCGGGTCCGGTCCCCGCCGGCGACCACGCTGCTCGCCGGCGGGGGCTGGACCGACCACGGCCGGGGAGCCGGCCGCTCAGGCGGTGCGCTCCGGGACGCCGCGGTCGGTCCCCCGGCGCAGGAGGTCGGCGCTCGAGGGGACGCGCGGGTGGTACCGGCGGTCGAGCAGGGTGTTGGCCGCCCAGGCCAGCAGGTCCCGCTCACGGGCCGGCAGCTCCAGGCACTGGTGCAGGTACGCGCCGACCTCGATCTCGTCGGCGGTCCCGCCGAGGCTGAGGTAGCGGACCCAGAGCCTGCGGTGCCTGATCGACGCCCGCTCGAGCGCCTGGTGCAGTCTGACGGCCTGTTCCCGGCCCAGGGAGTCGTCCATCGTGGTTCCTTCCGTGCGGTGCGGGGGCGTGGGGCCGGGTGCCCGAGCACCGGACGGAGCGTGCCTCCGCGCCCACAGCCTCCACGGTAGGAAAGCGGCCGCGCCGGAGCCACGCTATTAGCGGAGGTACAGCATTGTGTCCCTGCGTGAGGAAGCGTCCGGCGCGCTCCCGGTCGACGCCGAGGCCGAACCGGCACGGCGGACCGCCGGCCTCAGCGCCGGCCTCAGCGCCGTTCCGCCGGTGAGCTCACCGCTCCCGCCCGAGGCGCCGGAAAAGATCGCCGGGTCTCGGGCGCACGTGGTGAGTTCGGCGGGTCAGGAGCCGACGACCGCCCCGTAGAGCTCCTCGAAGCGGGCGCGGACGGTGCGGTAGTGCTCCGCGCGACCGGGCGCCGGCTCGTGCTCCGGCCCGTAGGGCGGGCGGGTCCGCTCGACGTCCGGGGCCAGCGACTCGAGGGCGAGCAGGGCCGTGCCGCGCAGCGTCGCACGCTTGAACTCGGCCCGCGCCACGGGCTTGCCCAGGGTGTCGGCCAGGATCTGCATCAGCCCGGGGACGTCCTGCGACGCGCTGCCCGAGGCCACCACGCGCTCCACGCCGCCGGCGACGTCCTCGAGCTGGTCGGCCACGCGCGCGTAGGAGGCCGCCACGCCCTCCAGCACGCCCCGCGCGAGGTCCGCGCCGGTGGACGCGGCGGTCACGTCGGCCAGCACCGCCCTGGCGCCGCCGGCCCAGCCGGTCGAGCGCTCGCCGGTGAAGAAGGGCAGCACCACCGGGGTGCCCTCGGCGACATCGGCCTCGGCGACGTCCTGCAGCGTGGTGTCCTCCGGCAGGGCGACCGTGTCCCCGAGCCAGCTGATGGCCCGTCCGACGTCGTTGAGGGCCCCGCCCAGCAGGCACCGTTGCGCGTCGATGCGGTAGCACCACAGACCGCTCGGCACCCGCTCGGGGATCTCGTGCAGCAGCACGCGCGCGGCCCCGGAGGTGGCGGCCGAGACCACCAGCGTCGAGGCGTCGGCGCCGCCGGAGCCCAGGTTGGCGCTCAGCCCGTCGGCCACGGGCGCGAACCAGTGCGCCCCCTCGAGGGTGGGCCACCGCTCGGCCACGGAGGCGGCGACGTCCGGGATCGGCTCGTGCGGGTCGAGGACGGGGCTGAGCTGCTCGGCGTCCAGGCCGCAGGCCAGCAGCAGCGGTTCGTCCCACCGGCCCGTGCGCCGGTCCAGCATGCCGGTCCAGGCGGCCGTGGCCGTCCCGGCGCGCGCGGTGCCGAGCAGGCGCAGGTGCACGTACTCGCCCAGGGACATCCACCGCCGCGCCCGCTCCCACGTCCGCGGGTCGGTCTCCCGGATCCAGCGCAGCCGCGGCGCCAGGTAGGAGGTGTGCAGCCGGGCGCCGGTGCGCTGCAGGGTGGCGGGCTCGTCGAGCTCGGCGCGCAGGCCGGCCAGCTGCTCGGCGCACCGGGCGTCCGCGTAGGTGAAGCAGGGGGTGACGGCCTCGTCGTCGGCGCCGACGCCCACGAGCGAGGACGCGAAGGTGTCCAGGGCGACGCCCGCCACCCGGCCGGCCAGCGCGGGATCGGCCAGGACCAGGTCGAGGATCCCGGCCAGCTCCTCGGTGACCTGGTCGGGATCGATCACGGAGGTGCCGTCGGCCGCCGTGCGGAACTCGTGCTCGATCTTGTGCCGGTAGCCGAGCACCGGGGTCCCCGTGGCGTCGTGCAGACCGCCCCGGCTGCCCGTCGAGCCGACGTCGAGGGCCATCACCAGCGGGTCGACGGCGTCCTGCAGGTGCACGCTGAAGTCGGCGCCGTCGTCGGGCCGCGGGGGCGTGGGGGGCTTGCTCATGGGACGCATCCTCCTGCGGGTCGGGTCGTGGCCCCAGTGTAGGAGCGGCCCGGTGTGCGATGGTCACATGCTGAGACGCCCGTCCGGAGAACAAGACCTTGCGGCGGAGAAGCGTATTCTGGACGGCGGACCGCCGGCGGTCCGCCCGGGTGCTCCGCCACCAGGGGCCGCCCGCCCCGCCACCGGACATCCCCGACCGAGGAGACGCAGCTCCGCCATGCCCCACCTCCGCTCCCGCACCTCGACCCATGGCCGCAACATGGCCGGCGCCCGCGCCCTGTGGCGCGCCACCGGCATGGGCGACGACGACTTCGGGAAGCCGATCGTCGCGATCGCGAACTCCTACACGCAGTTCGTCCCGGGCCACGTGCACCTCAAGGACATGGGCGACCTCGTGGCCTCCGCGGTCAAGGCGGCCGGCGGCGTGGCGAAGGAGTTCAACACCATCGCGGTCGACGACGGGATCGCGATGGGCCACGACGGCATGCTGTACTCGCTGCCCTCCCGCGACATCATCGCGGACTCCGTGGAGTACATGGTCAACGCCCACCGGGCCGACGCCCTGGTCTGCATCTCCAACTGCGACAAGATCACGCCGGGCATGCTGCTGGCCGCGCTGCGGCTCAACATCCCGGTGGTCTTCGTCTCCGGCGGGCCCATGGAGTCCGGCGAGGCCGTCGAGGGCGTCGTGGAGCACCGCCTGGACCTCGTGGACGCGATGTCCATGGCCGTCGACGAGTCCATCACCGACGAGCAACTGGGCCAGATCGAGCGCAACGCCTGCCCCACCTGCGGATCCTGCTCGGGCATGTTCACCGCGAACTCCATGAACTGCCTCACCGAGGCCCTCGGCCTGTCCCTGCCCGGCAACGGCACCACGCTGGCCACCCAGGTGGCCCGCAAGGAGCTCTTCCTCGAGGCCGGCCGCCGGGTCGTGGACCTGTGCTGCCGCTACTACGAGCAGGACGACGAGTCCGTGCTGCCGCGCAACATCGCCACCAAGGCGGCGTTCGAGAACGCCATGGCCCTCGACATCGCCATGGGCGGGTCCACCAACACGATCCTGCACATCCTCGCCGCCGCCCAGGAGGGCGAGGTGGACTTCACGCTCCCGGACATCGACGCCCTGTCCCGCCAGGTGCCCTGCCTGTGCAAGGTCGCGCCGAACTCCACGCGGTTCCACATCGAGCACGTGCACCGTGCCGGCGGCATTCCCGCGATCCTCGGCGAGCTGCGCCGCGCGGGCCTGCTCAACGAGGACGTGCACACGGTGCACGCCCCGGACCTGGCCAGCTGGCTGGACGAGTGGGACGTCCGCAGCGGCACGGCCTCCGAGCGGGCGCAGGAGCTGTTCCTCGCCGCGCCCGGCGGCGTGCGCACCACCCAGGCGTTCTCCACGGCCAACACGTTCGAGTCCCTCGACCTCGACGGCGAGGACGGCTGCATCCGCTCCGTCGAGCACGCCTACACGCAGGACGGCGGCCTGGCGATCCTCTACGGCAACATCGCCGAGGACGGGGCGGTCATCAAGACCGCCGGCATCGACGAGGAGCTGTTCCACTTCGTCGGCAAGGCGTTCGTGGTCGAGTCCCAGGACGAGGCCGTGTTCGAGATCCTCTCCAAGAACGTTCAGCCCGGCGACATCGTGGTCATCACCCACGAGGGCCCCAGGGGAGGCCCGGGCATGCAGGAGATGCTCTACCCGACCTCCTACCTCAAGGGCCTCGGCCTCGGCCGGGAGTGCGCGCTCATCACCGACGGACGCTTCTCGGGCGGCACCTCCGGCCTCTCGATCGGGCACATCTCCCCGGAGGCCGCCGCCGGCGGCGCCGTGGGCCTCATCGAGACCGGCGACGAGATCGAGATCGACGTCGCCCGGCGCGTGCTGCGCGTCGACGTGGACGACGCCACGCTCGCCGCCCGCCGGCAGGCCAAGGGCGCGGCCCCCTGGTACCCCACGAAGCCGCGCGAGCGCCAGGTCTCCAAGGCGCTGCGGGCCTACGCCTCGATGGTCACCTCCGCGGACAAGGGCGCCGTGCGCGTGATCTGACGCCAGCCGCCCGCGAACCGGGCGCAGCCGGTGGGGGACGGGGCGCCGGTCCCTTCCACTAGAGTTCCGTCGGGGCGCGCGACCGCTGCGCCCGGTCGTTCACGCGGGCCCCGCACAGACCCCAGGCCGGGGACCCGCGTCCGTCACAGTTCGGAGCTGCAATGGAACTCGTCACCGATCTCGTCGGCACCCTCGGCGGCTGGGTGTGGAACGTGGTCTTCGCCGTCCTCATCGGGGTGGGCCTCTACCTGACCGTCCGCACCGGCGCGGTGCAGCTGCGGCTGGTCCCGGAGATGTTCCGGGTGCTCAACGACAAGCCCGGCATGGCCGAGGACGGCAAGAAGGGCATCTCCGCGTTCCGGGCCTTCACCGTCTCCGCCGCGTCCCGCGTGGGCACCGGCAACATCGCCGGCGTCGCGATCGCCATCAGCCTGGGCGGGCCGGGCGCCGTGTTCTGGATGTGGGTGATCGCCGGGATCGGCGCCGCGAGCGCGTTCACGGAGTCCCTGCTGGGCCAGCTGTACAAGATCAAGGCTCCCACCGGGTACGTGGGCGGGCCCGCCTACTACATGGAGCGCGGCATCGGCGCGCGCTGGATGGGGCTGCTCTTCGCGGTCGTCATCACCCTGACCTACGGGTTCGTGTTCAACTCCGTGCAGTCCAACTCGATCGTGGACGCGCTGGGCGGCTCGCTCGGCGTGGACATCGCGGCCGCGGAGGCGCTGTGGTTCCGGATCCTGATCGGCGCCGTGCTCGTCGGGCTGACCGCGGCGATCATCTTCGGCGGCATCCGCAGGATCTCCGCGGTCTCCGAGATCGTCGTCCCGATCATGGCGGTGCTCTACGTCCTGCTCGGCCTGCTCGTCGTCGTCCTGAACGTCGGCGAGGTCCCCGCGGTGCTCGGCCGGATCCTCGAGGGGGCCTTCGGCATCCGGGAGTTCGTCACCGGCGGGCTGATCGGCGTCATCATCCAGGGCATGAAGCGCGGCCTGTTCTCCAACGAGGCCGGCATGGGCTCGGCCCCCAACGCCGGTGCCACCGCGTCCGTGTCCCACCCCGCCAAGCAGGGTTTCCTGCAGGCGCTCGGCGTGTACTTCGACACCTGGCTGATCTGCTCGATCACCGCGTTCATCGTGCTCCTCTCCGACCCCGAGCTCGGCGGCCGGGAGGGGGCGTCCCTGACCCAGTCCGCGCTGGCCCTGCAGCTGGGCAACTGGGCGGTGCACTTCCTGACCGTGGCCATCTTCCTGTTCGCGTTCACGTCCGTGATCGGCAACTACTACTACGGCGAGTCCAACATCCGCTTCCTCACGGGCTCGCCCGCGGCGATGACCGCCTACCGTGTGCTCGTGCTGGTGTTCGTCTTCGGCGGCGCGGTGCTGGCCCTGGACCTCGTCTGGTCCCTGGCCGACCTGTTCATGGCGGTCATGGCCACCATCAACCTGGTGGCCCTGGTCCTGCTCTCCGGCGTGGCCGTCCGGGTGCTCAAGAACTACGAGGCCCAGCGCAAGCAGGGCGTCGAGCCGGTCTTCCACAGCGGCGACGTCCCGGGCCTGTCCGGGCTCGGCGCGTGGGACGGCACCGACGTGGTGACCACCCGCGCCTACTGGGCCGACCGGGTGGCCGAGCGCGCCGGCTGAGCGACCCGGTGCGGGCGTCCCGCGTGGTGCCGCCCGCACCGGACGCTCTACAGTGACAGCATGGAATCTCGAACCCAGATGACCGCCACGGACCTCCGAAAGCTCCAGGCTCCCCTCAAGGACCGCTACCGGGAGGACCCCGAGGCGGCCCGCACGCCCCTGCACTCCCACGGCGACTTCCGGGACCTCGGACTGACCTGCACGGTCGACACCTGGGCGGGCCCCGTGCGGGGCGGTCCGCACGCCGCCACCGGCGGCGACGGCAGCGATGCCTGCTCCGGGGACATGCTCCTCGACGCGCTCCTGGCCTGCGCCGGGGTGACCCTGCGCAGCGTCGCCACCGCCATGGGCGTGGAGGTGCGCTCGGCCGAGCTGACCGCCGACGGCATGTTCGACGCCCGCGGCACCCTGGGCGTCGACCGGGCCGTGCCCGTCGGGGTCCAGGACGTCGTCGTGACCGCCCGGGTGGACGCGGACCTCGACGACACCGCCCTGGAGCGCCTCGCGCGGGCCACGGAGCGGTACTGCGTGGTCAGCCAGAGCCTGAAGGCCGACGTGAAGTTCGTCCTCGAGCGCGTGTAGCGACCTGCCCCTCGGGACGGGGAACGGCCCCGGGAGCCCCAGGCTCCCGGGGCCGTTCCCCGTTTCAGGCCAGGACCTGCCGCTTTGCCGAGACGACCCCGGTGTTGAAGCCGGCCAGGTGGAGTCCGCCGTGGAAGCGGGCGTGCTCGATCTTCACGCAGCGGTCCATGACCACGTCGAGCCCGCCCTCCTCGGCGATCCCGGCGGCCTCCTCGTGCCAGGAGCCCAGCTGCAGCCACAGGGTCTTCGCCCCGACGGCCACGGCGTCGCGGGCCACGTCGGGGAGGTCGTCGTGGCGCCGGAACGCGTCGACGAGGTCGGGGACCTCCGGCAGGTCCGCGAGGGTCGGGTAGACGGGCCGGCCCATGATCTCCCGCAGCACGGGGTTGACGAAGTGCACCCGGTACGGCGAGGAGGACAGCAGGTAGGTCGAGACGAAGTAGGACGCGCGGGACGGCTTGTTGGACGCGCCCACGATGGCGATCGACTCGGTGCCGTGCAGGATGTTCAGCCGTTCGGGCGCGCTCGGCCCCGTCCAGGTGCGGGTCTCGGCGGTCATCGGAGCACTCCTTCGGTGGTCGGGGCGGACTCCCGGGTCAGCCCGGTCGCCGCGGAGAGGGCCTGGTCCAGGTCCCAGAGGATGTCCCCGGCGTCCTCGAGGCCCACCGAGAGGCGGATGAGGTCCTCCCGGACCCCGGCCCCGAGCAGCTGCTCGGCCGTCAGCTGCTGGTGGGTCGTCGAGGCCGGGTGCAGGACGAGGGTCCGGGCGTCGCCGATGTTGGCGAGATGGCTGGCGAGCTGCAGGTTCTCGATGAACCGGGCGCCGACCTCCCGCCCTCCGAGCTGCTCCGTGGGGGAGACGCCGAACGCGAACACGGCGCCCGGGCCGAGGGGCAGGTACTTCCGCGCCCGGTCGTGGTGGGGGTGGCTCGGCAGCCCGGCGTAGTTGACGTAGGAGACGCGCGGGTCCTCCTCCAGCCACCGCGCGACGACCTTCGCGTTGGCCAGGTGCGCGTCCATGCGCTGCGGCAGCGTCTCGACGCCCTGGAGCAGGTTCCACGCGGACTGGGGCGCCAGGGCGGGGCCGATGTCCCGCAGCTGCTCCGTGCGCAGCCTGGTCAGGAACCCGTACTCCCCGAAGTTCCCCCACCAGGTGACGTCGTTGTACGTCGGCACCGGCTCCGTCATGGACGGGAAGTTGCCGTTCGCCCAGTCGAAACGGCCGGACTCGACGACGACGCCGCCCAGCGTGGTGCCGTGACCGCCCAGGAACTTGGTGGCGGAGTGGATGACGATGTCCGCCCCGTGCTCGAACGGGCGGATCAGGTACGGCGGGGTCATGGTCGAGTCGACGACCAGGGGCACGCCGACCTCGTGCGCGACCGCGGCGAGGCCCTCGAGGTCGGCGATCTCCCCGGACGGGTTGGCCACGACCTCCGTGTAGACGGCCTTGGTGCCCGGGCGCACCGCGGCCCGGTAGTCGGCGGGGTCGGTGCCGGGCACGAAGGTGGTCTCGATCCCGAAGCGGCGGAGGGTGACGTCCAGCTGGGTGACCGTCCCCCCGTAGAGCTGGGCGGAGGCCACGATGTGGTCCCCGGCCTGGGCGAGCGCGGCGAACACGAGGAACTCGGCGGACATCCCGGAGGCCGTGGCCACGGCGCCGATGCCGCCCTCGAGGGAGGCGATGCGCTCCTCGAACGCCGCGACGGTCGGGTTGCCGATGCGGGAGTAGATGTTGCCGTACTTCTGCAGGGCGAACAGGTTGGCGGCGTCGTCGGCGTCCTTGAAGACGAACGACGTGGTCTGGTAGATCGGGACCGCGCGGGCGCCGTGCTCGGCGTCGGGGGTGCCCCCGGCGTGCAGGGCGCGGGTGCGGAACCCGAACTGGTGGTCGGCCATGGGGAGAACTCCTCGTGCGAGTGGTGCCGCTGGACGGTCCCGGGCGGAGACAGACCCGGGCGAGCGGGCCGGGGGTGCGCTGCTCCATCGGTCCTGGCGGTAGCACCGGGCGGTCTGCGACGTCGACCACGGTTGCTGCGGCGTCGTCGATCCAGGTCTCTCGGCCGCTCGGGATGGTTGCCTCCCATTGTGCTGCCCCGGGGGGCCCCGCGCCAACCGGGCCGGGGCGGCCCCTAGACTGGGAGGACAGCCTCCCCGACGACGAGAAGGTCGGTCATGCGCTCCGCCCCACGACCGGCGAGGACGGGCTCGCCCCAGACCGCTCCCTGGCACGCGCTGAGCACCGGGGAGGTCCTGGAGAGCCTGTCGGCCCCGGCCGGCGGGCTCGGCGCGGAGGAGGCGGCGGGGAGGCTGGCCGATTCCGGACCCAACGTCCTGCCCGTCGCCGAGGCGGCGCCCTGGTGGCGGGTCCTGCTGCGGCAGTTCGTGAGCCCCATCATCTTCGTGCTCCTGCTCGCCGGCGCCGTCACCGCGGTCCAGCGGCACTGGGTGGACGCGACCGCCATCTTCGTGGTGCTGCTGGTCAACGCCTCCCTGGGGTTCTACCAGGAGCGCAAGGCGGAGCGGGACGTGCGCGCCCTCCGCTCGCTGTCCACCCCGTCCTGCCGTGTGCTCCGGGACGGGCAGGAGCGCACGGTGCCCGGCCCGGACGTGGCGCCCGGGGACGTCGTGCTGCTGGAGAGCGGCGAGCGGGTGCCGGCCGATCTGCGGCTGCTGGAGGCCAACGGCCTGCAGATCGACGAGTCCATGCTCACCGGGGAGTCGCACGCCGCGACCAAGCAGACGGAGCCGGTGCCGGAGACCGCGGCGACGGCGGACCGGACGGACATCGCGTTCAGCGGCACCTTCGTCACCAGCGGCCGCGGCCGGGGCGTGGTCGTCGCCACCGGGGAACGGACCGAGCTGGGGGCCATCAACGAGCTCGTGCAGGGGCCCGCCGGGCAGAGCCCGCTGCAGGTGCTCACGCATTCGCTGGAGCGCCGGATCGGGCTGGTGGTCCTGGTGTCCGTGGTCGTGGTCTTCGTGGCGGGGCTGCTCCTGGGCAACGAGCCGTCGCAGATGTTCCGCACCGCGGTGGCGCTGGCGGTGGCCACGGTCCCGGAGTCGCTGCCGATCGTGCTGACCGTGGCGATGAGCGTCGGGGTCTCCCGGATGGCCCGGCACCACGCCATCGTGCGCACGCTGCCGGCGGTCGAGACGCTGGGCTCCACGAGCACGATCGGCTCCGACAAGACCGGCACCCTGACCCAGAACCGGCTCACGGTGGAGCGTATCTGGGCCGCGGACGCGGGGGCGGACCTCGTCGGCGGGGAGCTCGACGGGGTGGACTCCGACCTGCTCCGCGCCGTGCTGCGGACCGGGGCGCTGACCAACGAGGCCGTGCCCCGGGCCGGGGCCGAGGACGGGGACGGCGGCCCGGCGTACGTGGGGGACGCGGTCGACGCCGCCATGGCCGCGGTCGCCGTGTCCCTCGGCGCGATCACCGAGGAGGAGCGGGCGGCGCCGCCCGTGGCGCACCAGCCGTACGAACCGCAGCTGCGGTACTGCCAGACGGTCCGCCGCGACGCGCAGGGCCGGCGGGTCCTGCACGTCAAGGGTTCCCCCGAGGCCATCCTGGAGCGCTCGGTGGCGCTCGCCCGGTCCGGGGGCGCCGGGCCGCTGGACGAGGACCTGGTCCTGGCCGCCAACGAGGAGCTGGGCCGCGACGGGCTGCGGGTCATCGCGACCGGCATCCGCGTCCTCGACGACGACGAGGAGCCGCGCGATCCGCTGCCGCCGCCGAGCGGACTGCTGCTGCTGGGCATGGAGGGCATGGCGGATCCGCCGCGTCCGGGAGTGGCGGAGGCCATCGCGGAGTGCCTGCGGGCGGGGATCCAGGTGAAGATGATCACCGGGGACCACCCGGTGACGGCGATGGCCGTGGCGGAACGGCTGGGACTGCCCACCGACGCCGCCGCGCTGACCGGCGCCGAGATGGCGGGGCTCGACGACCACGGGCTCGCGGCCCGGCTGGAGCGGACCAGCGTGGCTGCCCGGGTCGCCCCGCAGGACAAGCTGCGCATCGTCCAGGTGCTGCAGGACCGGGACCACGTCGTGGCCGTGACCGGCGACGGGGTGAACGACGCCCCGGCCCTGAAGGCCGCCTCCATCGGCGTGGCCATGGGCAGGTCCGGGACCGACGTGGCCAGGGAGGCCTCCGACCTCGTGCTGACCGACGACAACTTCGTCACCATCGTCCACGCCGTGCGGCAGGGCAGGGTCACCTTCGCGGCCATCCGCAAGGCCACGTTCTTCCTGGTCTCCACGGGGGCGGCGGCGCTGCTCGCGGTGTCGCTGAGCGTGGTGGCCGAGCAACCGCTGCTCTTCCTGCCCGTCCAGCTGCTGTGGATCAACCTCGTCACGAACGGGGTGCAGGACATCGCGCTGACCCTCGAGGCCGCGGAGGGCGACGAGCTGACCCGACCGCCCCGGCCCCGGTCCGAGGGCGTGCTGTCCCGGACCCTGTGGTTCCGGGCGGGCATCACCGCCGTGTGGATGGCGCTGGGCGTGCTGGCCGTCTTCGTCACGGCGCTGGAGACCGGCGCCGGCGAGGTCCAGGCCCGGTCCCTCGCCCTGACCACGTTCGTGCTGTTCAGCTTCTTCCAGGTCATGAGTGCCCGTGCCGAGCACAAGTCCCTGTTCCAGCTCGACCTGCTGGGCAACAAGCCCCTGGTGCTCACCTCGCTCGCCGCGCTGGCGCTGCACTGGGGCGTCATGGCGTGGCCGGTCTCGGCCGGGCTCATGGGGCTGGCTCCCCTGGACGCCTCGGGGTGGCTGCTCGCCGTGCTGCTGGGCTCCACCGTGCTGGTCATCGTGGAGGCGGAGAAGTTCGTCCGCCGCCGGTCCCGGCGCCGGAGGACCGGCTAGATCACCAGGCCCAGCGCGAACGGCCCGATCAGCACCGTGAAGATGGTGATCAGGATGACGCCCACGATGTTGAGCACGATGCCGCCGCGGACCATCTCGGTGATCTTGACCTGGCCGGTGGCGAAGACGATGGCGTTGGGCGGGGTTCCCACCGGGAGCATGAACGCACAGGTGGCCGCCAGCGCCGCGGGGATCAGCAGGGTCATGGGGTCGACCCCGATCCCGATGGCCACGCCGCCCAGGATCGGGATGAACGTGGCGGCGGTGGCGGTGTTGCTGGTCAGCTCCGTGAGGAACAGGACGATGAGCACCACGACGGCCAGCAACAGGATGATCGGCAGTGCGCCGAGGCCGCTGACCTGCGTGCCGAACCAGGCGTCCAGTCCGGTGCCGGCCACGGCGGAGGCCAGGGACAGGCCGCCGCCGAAGAGCAGCAGCACGCCCCACGGAAGACCGTCCTCGGCGTCCTTCCACTCCAGGGTCATGTTGCCCTGCTTGTCCCCGGGCAGCAGGAAGAGCAGCACCCCGGCGCCGATGGCGATGACCGTGTCGTCGAAGAGGTCCAGCCAGGGCAGCTGCTCGCCGATGTCGCCGATCCCGGAGAGCAGGCCGGGGACGATCCAGAAGAACGCCGCGGCCGCGAACACGCCCAGCACGGTCTTCTCGCCCTGGCTCATGCGCCCCAGCGCGGCGATCTCCTCGTCGATGAGTTCCTTGCCGCCGGGCACCTCGTCGAGGTGGAAGCGGAAGATGAGCCGGGTGATGAGCAGCCAGGCGAGGAGGATGAAGACGATCACGATCGGCAGGCCGAGCATCATCCACTGGGCGAAGCCCACGGTCTGGCCGAGTTCCTCGCTGATGTAGCCGGCGACGATGGCGTTGGGCGGGGAGCCCAGCAGCGTGCCCAGCCCCCCGATGGAGGCCGCCCAGGCGATCGACAGGAGCAGGGCCACGCCGAACAGGCGCACGTCGCGGTCGTCGATCACGTCGCTGATGGCCTTGCCGGAACGGATGTCCTCGCCCACGGAGCCGGACTGGGCCTGTGCGCCGGCGTGGCGGCTGTTCTCGGCCACGAGGGTCAGCACGCTGAGGCCGATCGGCAGCATCATCAGCGTGGTCGCGGTGTTGGACACCCACATCGAGAGGAACGCCGTGGAGATCATCATGCCCAGGATGATCTGCCGCGGATGGGTGCCGACCCGCCGGAGGGTCAGCAGCGCGATGCGGCGGTGCAGGTTCCACTTCTGCATGGCGATGGCGATGAGGAAGCCACCGAGGAAGAGGAAGACGATGGGGTTCGCATAAGGGGCGGTGACCTCGGACGCGGTCAGCGCCGTGAGCACCGGGAAGATGACGATGGGCAGGAGCGAGGTGACGGACAGCGGGAGTGCCTCGGTGATCCACCAGACCGCCATCAGCGTGGCGACCGCGCCCACGATCCGGGCGTCGGCGGAGATGTCCGCGCCGCCGAGGAGGAACCAGACGACGAGAGCCAGCAGGAGCCCCAGCCCACGGAAGAGCCACGTCTTCCCGGGGGACCGGTCCGGACCCGCCTCCTCGGCCTGGTGGTCGTACTGCCCTTGCTGGGGGACGACGCCCCGGGACTGCTCGCTCATCTGTCGGTCCTCACAACCTCGTGGTGTGCTGTGAAAACTAGCAGTGCACTGTCGGTCGGACAAGGGACGGGAAGAGCCCCTACCCGTCCGTCGGCGTGTCGCGGTGGACGCGCGGGAAGCGGTTGCGCAGGTTCTCCCGGGCCACGGCCGAGAGGTTCTCCAGCGGCAGCCCGGCCGGGCAGACCTCCACGCAGTCGCCGAGCAGGGAGCAGGGCCCGAACTGTTCCTCGGCCGCGTCGATCACCTTGGCGGAACGGTCCCGGCGCTCGGCGTCGTCCGTGGCCAGCGGGGGGAGCTCCCGCAGCATCGTGCCGACGAAGAGCTGGCCGGAGCCGTTGGGGCAGGACGCCACGCACGCCCCGCAGCTGATGCAGCCGCCGTTGGCGAGGGCCTTCATGCCCACCGGGAACCTGGCCGCCTTCGTCACCGTGCGCAGCGCCTTCTTGTCCACGGAGAGGTCCCGCTTGACCGGGAAGGACGACGCCCGCAGCGGCTCGATCCGCACCCGGTCCCCGTCCCGGTACGCCCCCAGGTGCTGCGTGCAGCTCGCGGCGTTGCGCTCGGGTCCGTGCGCCACGCCGTCGACCGTCACCCCGCACTTGCCGCAGATCCCCTCCCGGCAGCCGTCGTCGAAGACCACCGGGTCCTCGCCGGCGGCCTCCAGCTGCGCGTTGATCCGGTCGAGCAGTTCCAGCACGGTCATCTCCGGGGTCGCGTCCGGGACCTCGTAGGCCGTGAAGTCCCCGGGCTCCTCCGGGGAGGGCTGGCGCCACACGTCCACGGTCAGGGAGAAGGTGCTCACTCGCTCGGGTCCTTGTCGTCTCGAAGAGGGCCGGCCGGAAGAAGGCCGGTGCGGGAAAGGGTGGAGGCGGCCACGGGGCTCAGCGCACCGCGCGGGTCAGCACGGCCACCGGGATCGTGGTGTTGCCGGCGGCCACCGCGGCGCCGAAGGCGTTCGCGGCGATCCGCAGCCGCCGCTGGAACCGCTGGTCGCCGGCCACCCCGACGTCGTTGGCGATCTCCGGGATGCCGTGCACCAGGTGCGCCGCCAGCGCCGCCATGGAGACGGCGTAGGCCGCGGCCACGGGCGGCCGGGAGAGGCTGGCCACGAGATTGGCGTAGGCGCTGCCGTGCTCGAAGCCCCGGGCAGCGGCGGGCCGGGCGCCCAGGGTCAGGTCGAGGACGTGGAAGACCGTGAACAGCCCGAGCACGCCGCCCGTGCTGCGCATCGAGCGTTTCGCCACCTCCCACGGGGAGCGACGGCGCCCCCGCGGGCGCCGGCCGGTGCGCGGCAGCAGCGTCCCGTTCGCCGCCCAGGACCGGGCGGTGAGCACCGCGGCGCCTCCCGCGTGGACGACCAGTCCGGTGGCGAGCACGCCCCGGGCCGCCCAGAGCACCGTGCCGCGCGGCAGCACGGGAGCGCCGGCCGTGCGGAGGGACGCGGCGTAGGCGTTGAACTTCTCCTCGCCCTGGTAGATCTTCAGGTTCCCGAGCATGTGCACCAGCACGTAGGCCGAGAACAGGGCGCCGGAGCCGGCCATCGCGAGCTTGAGCTCGGCGTTCGGCAGCGCGGGCAGGGGCCCGGCCGGTGCGGAGCGGTCGGTGCCTGCGGGGCGGGGGGACACATTCACGGCATTCATCCTAGGGGCGGTGCAGGCTGAGACGTCACAAGTCTCAACGTCCTTGCGAAGGGGGTCACGGACCGTCACCGGCGGTCACCGGGCGGCGCCAGGAGGGGCCTACCGCCGTGCGGCCAGGACCTCGGCGATGTGGTCCAGCGACTCCTCGTTCTGCAACGAGGACCGGTCGCCGAGCGGGGCGCCCTCCCACAGCTGCGCGAGCAGGCGGCGGGTGATCTTCCCGGAGCGGGTCTTCGGCAGGTCCGGGACCGCCACGACCGCCCGGGGCCTGGCGATGGGGCCGATCTCGTGCGCCACGTGCTCCCGCAGCGCGGCGGTCAGCTCCTCGGCCGGGCGGCGCTGTGCGTCGGGGGTGAGCACGACGTAGGCGAGCACCGCGTGCCCGGTCAGCTCGTCGCGCACGGGTGCCGCGCCGGCCTCCAGGACCCACGGGTGGGTGACGAGCGCCGACTCGATCTCGATGGTGGACAGCCGGTGCCCGGAGACGTTGATGACGTCGTCGACCCGCCCGAGGATGTAGACGTCCCCCTCCTCGTCGTAGCGGGCGCCGTCCCCGGCCAGGAACCAGCCCTGCTCGGCGTAGGCCTGCCAGTAGGAGGAGAGGTAGCGCTGCGGGTCGCCCCACACGGTGCGCGCCATCGACGGGCCGGTCCGGTCCACCACCACGAAGCCCTGCACGCCGGGCGGCACGGTCTCCCCGGCCTCGTCGACCACGCGGGTCGAGATCCCCGGCACCGCACGGGTCGCGCAGCCGGGCTTCAGAGCGGTGTGCGGCGCTCCCTCGTCGAAGGTCCCCGGGGGCGCGAACTGCGGGTCGTGCGGACGGGGGGACATCACGGTGGCGCCGGTTTCGGACTGCCACCACGTGTCCACGAACGGGACCTCGTCCCGGCCCAGCTGGGCACGCAGCCAGCGCCACGCCTCCGGGTTGATGGACTCGCCCACGGAGCCGAGCAGCCGGATCGAGTTGAGGTTGTAGAGCGGCGGGACGCCCTTCGGGAACGCGCCCATCAGGGAGCGGATCAGCGTGGGCGCCGTGTAGTAGGTGGTGACGCCGTAGCGCTCGACGACCTCGAGGTGCCGGCCCCAGTGGGGGGTGTTCGGGGTGCCCTCGTAGATCACCTCGGACACGCCGTTGACCAGGGGCCCGTAGATCTCGTAGGTGTGCGCGGTGACCCACGCGAGGTCGGCGGTGCACCAGTGGACGGTCGAGTCCACCTTGGCGGGGTCGTTGACGGTGGCCAGCTCGTCGGGGCGCAGCTCCCCGCCGGTGTCCTCGACGTCGGGCAGGAGGTCGAAGAGCAGGGCGTGCGTGTACGCGGCCTGCACGAGGTAGCCGCCCATCGTGTGCACCAGGCCCTTGGGCTTCCCGGTGGTCCCGGAGGTGTAGATGATGAACAGCGGTGTCTCGGCGTCGAACGCCTCGGGCACGTGCACGTCGGACTGCTCGGCGATCAGCTCGTGCCACCACACGTCGCGCCCGCGCGTCCACGGGACGGCGTCCTCGTCCTTGGAGTGCGTTCCCCGGGTCCCCCGGGGCAGGTCCGTGCGGCCGGGCCGGGAGGTGCGGCGCACGACGACGACGTGCTCGATCGCGTTGTCGCCGCTGCAGGCCTCGTCGGCGTTGGCCTTCACGGGCACCACGGCCCCGCGCCGGTGCTGCCCGTCCGTGGTCACGAGGACCTTGGCGCCGGTGTCCTCGACGCGGAACCTCAGCGCCTCGGCGGAGAACCCGCCGAAGACCAGCGAGTGCACGGCGCCGATGCGGGCGCAGGCCAGCGTGATGATGACGGTCTCCGGGATGACGGGGAGGTAGATCACCACCCGGTCGCCCTGCTCCACCCCCAGGGCGAGCAGGGCGTTGGCGGCGCGGGAGACCTCCCGCTGCAGGTCGGCGTAGGTGTAGACCAGCCGGTCCCCGGGCTCGCCCTCGAAGTACAGGGCCACGTGGGCGCCTCGGCCGGCCTCGACGTGGCGGTCCACGCAGTTGTGGGCCACGTTGAGCTTCCCGCCCTCGAACCACGCGATCTCGGGGACCGACCAGGTGGGGCTGCCCTGCTCGTCCTCGCCGATCCGCCGCGGCTCCTCGAAGCGGTGGGCGGTCGTCCACGGCTCGGCCCAGTCCAGCCGGGAGGCCTGGTCCGCCCAGAAGGCGATCCGGGCCTCGTCGGAGACGAGCGCGGGATTGGGGGTGGGGGAGGCGGGGTCGCTCCAGCTGTGGCTCACGGTCTCGGGTCCTTCGTCGTCGTGCGGGATGGTCTCCACCGTCGCAGATGGGTGTGTCTCGGCCGTTTCCTCAGGCCCACTTCGTGACGGCCCACTTCTCGAAGACCCCCAGCAGCGCGTCGGAGAGCTTGCCCAGCACCGCGAGCAGCACGATGGCCAGGAGCAGGCGGTCGGTGCGCCCGTTGTTCTGCGAGTCGGTGAGCAGCCAGCCCAGGCCCATGGAGGCCCCCAGCAGCTCGGCGGCCACGAGGAACAGCCACGCCTGGGCCAGGGCCAGGCGCAGCCCCGAGATGACCGACGGCATGACGGCCGGCAGCTGCACCGTGGTCAGCAGGCGCAGCCCGTGGAGCCCGAACGCCCGGGCCGCCTCGATGAGGTTGCGGTCCACGTGCTGCAGGGCCGCGGAGACGGTGGTGTAGACGGGGAAGAACGCACCGATGGCCACCAGCGTGACCTTGGAGTCCTCGCCGAGGCCGATCCACAGCAGCAGCAGCGGCACCCACGCCAGGGACGGCACCGCGCGGAACGCCCCGATCGTGGGGCCGACCAGCGTGGAGCCCCAGCGGGAGAGGCCGATGAACGACCCGGCCACGAGCCCGAGCCCGGCGCCGATCAGGAAGCCGATCAGCACCCGCTGGGTCGAGATGCCCACGTGGGTCCAGAGGTCCCCGCCGGCCAGCAGGCCGATCCCGGCCTCGAGCACCGCGAGCGGGGCCGGGAGCTGCACGGCGCTGAAGACCCCGGCGGTGGACAGCACGTGCCACAGCACCAGCAGCGCCGCGGGCAGCAGCAGGCCCAGTCCGGCGCGCAGCAGCGGCCGCCGCCGGGGGGCCGCCGGGGCGGGTGCACCGTCGACGCGCGCCGCCTCCGCGGCGGGGGCCGCCGGCTGCGTCATTCCTGGCCCCCGATCAGCTCGGCCGCGCGGGAGGCGTCGGCATTCTCCGCGTATGAGCTCTCCACGATGCTCGCGAGCGCCTCGTCGATCTGCGCCTGGTCGGCGACGTCGTCGGACTCGACGAAGGTCGGCCCGACCCTCTCGAGGACCGCCAGCTGCTCGTCGCCGGGCACGTGGTCGATGTCCAGGTTGGTGCGCTCGAGCACCTTCTCGGCCACGGACAGCTCGATCCCGGCCGCCTCGGAGAGCAGCTGCGCGGTCTCCTCGGTGTTCTCCTGCGCCCACTCCCGGGCGTAGGCGTAGACGTCCACCACGGTCTGGGCGGCCTCGGGCTGCTCCTCGAGGAAGCTCTCGTGGGCGTTCAGGAAACCGTAGGTGTTGAAGTCGACGTTGCGGTAGAACAGCTGCGCGCCGTTCTCCTCCGAGGCGGCCATGATCGGGTCGAGCCCGGCCCAGGCGTCCACCTGGCCGTTCTCCAGGGCGGCGCGGCCGTCCGCGTGCTGCAGGTTCTGGATCGTGACGTCCTCGGGGTCCACCCCGGCCTCGTCGAGGGCCTGGAGCAGGAAGAAGTACGGGTCGGTGCCCTTGGTCGCGGCCACGGTGCGGCCCTCGAGGTCCGTGACCTCCTGGACCCCGGTCCCGGGAGTGGTGACCAGGGCGGACCACTCCGGCTGCGAGTAGAGGTCGACGACCTGGATCGGGGTGCCGTTGCTGCGGGCCAGCAGCGCCGCGGAGCCCGCGGTGGAGCCGATGTCCACCGCCTCCGCGCGCAGGGCCTCGTTGGCCTTGTTCGACCCGGCGGACTGCACCCACTCCACCTCGGTGCCCTCCTCGGCGAACGCGGCCTCGAGCCAGCCCTTCTCCTTGATCACCACGGAGAGCGGGTTGTAGGTGGCCCAGTCCACGCGGACGGTGCCGTCCCCGGCGGCCTCCGCGGGTGCCTCGCCGGAGCCCTCACCGGCCATGCACCCGGTCAGGCCGAGGGCCAGGACGGCGGCGAGCGCGGGGATCGTGCGGACGGAACGCTGGGACAGGGGCATGGCGGTGCCTTTCGTGGTGAGCGGACGGGGCCGGGCGGTGCGGGCGGCGCCGCCGGTCCGGAGAGGAGGGAGGGAAGCGGGAGCGGGCCGCGTCAGCGGGCCGCGGGGTGGTGGGCGTCGACGCCCAGGTGGCCGAGGAGCTGCACGCGCAGCTCCGCGAGGACCTCGGAGGCCCGGTCCCGGGGACGCTCACCGGGAACGGTGAGGACCGTGCTGATCGAGGCGGGAGCGGTGGGCCCGGTGCGGCCCAGGACCACGACCCGGTCCGCGAGGTGCAGCGCCTCGTCGACGTCGTGGGTGACGAGCAGGACGGTGGTGGGCTGGGCCGCGTGGATCGTGAGCAGGAGGTCCTGCATCTGCAGGCGGGTCAGGGCGTCGAGCGCGCCGAAGGGCTCGTCGAGCAGCAGGACCCCGGGGTTGCGGGCCAGGGCGCGGGCCAGGGACGCGCGCTGGGCCATGCCGCCGGAGACCGCGCGGGGACGGTGGCCCGCGTGCGCGGTGAGCCCGACCAGGCGCAGCAGGTCGTCGATCACGGCGTCCCCCTCGTCCCGGGGGAGCCCCCGGGGCAGGCCCAGACGGACGTTCTCGCGCACGGAGCGCCACGGCAGCAGCCGGGGCTCCTGGAAGGCGACCGCGCAGCGCGGGTCGATCCCGGACACCGGGGTGCCGTCGATGAGCACCCGGCCCGCCGAGGCGGTGTCGAGCCCGGCCGCGGCCCGCAGCAGGGTGGACTTGCCGCATCCCGAGGGGCCGAGGATCGCCAGCACCTCGCCGGGGCGTGCCGCGACGTCGACGTCCTGCAGGACGTGGTGGGTCTCGCGGCCGGACGGGAAGGCCTTGCCGAGGTGCTCGAACGCCACGGAGAAGGCGCGCTTCGAGGTGTTCGGGGCGGTGGGCGGCGCAGGGCTCCGCAGGGAAGTGCTCATGGTCAACTCCATCGGTCCTGGCATTAGCACCTCGCACGGAGGATCAGACGGATCCGTGCCGGTTGCTGCGACGTCGACGAGCCAGGTCTCTCAGCCGCTCCGGATGGTTACGGGCCCATTGAACGTCCTCGGCGTGTTTCCTGGCAAATCCGTCGCATCCGCGGTCGCCGCGACACACCAGTGGCACGGGAGCCCTCCGTGCCCCACCATGGACCCATGACGAGCCGCAGAACCCCGGCCCGGGCGGACCTGGTGCGCGACGCCTGCGAGGCGTTCGGCGCGGTCCTCGACGGGCTCGGCGACGACGACTCCTGGGCCGCCACGGGGTGCACGGGGTGGTCGGTCCGGGACCTCACCCACCACTGCACGACGGACCTGCTGCGGGGGCTGGTCGCCCTGCACACGCCCACGACCGCCCGCCCCGACCGGGACGCCGCGACCTACTGGACGGACTGGGGCGGCGACCCCGTGAGGGCCGCCGAGGACCGGCGCCACGCCCGCGTGGCCGCGTCCATGTTCCTGGACTGGGAGCCGGTGCGCGAGCACCACCGTGAGACCGCCCGGGCGCTCGTCCACGCGGCGGAGCACTGCGGCGGCGGCGCGGTCCGCACCGAGGGGCACGTGCTGCGCGTCGAGGACCTGCTGAGCGCCCTCACGGTGGAGGCCACGGTGCACCACCTGGACCTGATCCAGCACCTGGACGGCTCCCCGGGGCCCGCCGTGGACGGGCTCGCCGAGGTCCGGCGGGTCCTCACCGACCTGTGGGAGCGGGAACCGCTCGAGCACTGGAGCGACGAGCACTTCGCCCGCGTGGGCACCGGCCGGGCGGAGCTGACCGCCCAGGAGCGCACCGAGCTGGGCGCGCACGCGGACCTCCTGCCGCTCTTCTCCTGACCCCATCCCGCGAGG
>NZ_JBISWK010000132.1:0-1133 GCF_044462205.1 Kocuria rhizosphaericola
GGCGACCGCACGCGGTCCGGTCGCCGACACGTGCAACCTCGCTCAGGGAATCGGGCTCCACAGCCCGGGGTCCACGTGGCCCGCCGCCCTCCACGAGCTGTTGAGTCGTGCCATGCCCGCACCACGTCCCGTTCCTGCCCCGCTCCGGTGCGGCCCGTTCACCGCCGAAGAGGCCGACGCCGTGGGGATCACCGACTCCCAGCGCCGCGGCCGGCGCTACCGCACCCTTTCCCGGGGGGTGCACGAGGTCGTCCAGGACTCCTCCCAGGATGCCGGTGGGAGCGCGGCGCGGATCACGGTTCTCGCCGCAGCCCGTCCTGTGCTGACGCTGACCCCGGGCGGTGCCCTCAGCCATGCCAGCGCCGGGATCGTCTGGAGCCTCCGGCTGCCGGGGCGGCTGCAGGGCGTCGAGCCGATCCACGTCACCCGTGTCGACGACGGCGTGCCGCCCCGGCGCCGTGGGGTGGTCGGACACCACGCGGACCTCGCTCCCTGGGAGACCGTGCGCGTGGAGGGCGTTGTCGTGACGGTCCCGGTGCGGACACTGCTGGACCTGGCGCCGGCGCTGAGTCCGGACGAGCTCGTGGCCTGTGTCGACGGCGTGGTCTGCGAGCACCGCCATGGCCTCCGGCGCGGCGTTCATCCTCTGGTGCCGCGCCCCGAGCTGCTGCGCCGGCTCGGCCGGTACGCGCGGCGGCGGGGCGTGCGCAGGCTCCGGGTCGCCGCGGAGCTGTCCGTGCCCGGCGCGGACTCGGTCCCGGAGACCCGGCTCCGGCTCCTGCTCCGGGAGCACGGGATCGACGAGTTGACGACCGACCACCGGATCGTGGCCCCGGACGGCACCGAGGTCCTCCCGGACCTCGCCGTCGAGTCCGCCCGGGTCAGCATCCAGTACGAGGGCGCCCACCACGACCGGGCCGGCCAGCGCGAGATCGACATCCGGCGGCAGCGCCGCACGGAGGCCGCCGGCTGGACCGAGGTCCGCATCACCCACCGTGACCTCGTGGAGGACGTGGTGACGCCGTCCGGCACCGTGCCGCGAGCGGTGGCCCTCGTGCGGACCGCCATCCGGGCCCGGGGTGTGCACTGAGCGCGCGAACATCCCCCGAAGACCCAGCGAGGTTGCACGTGTC
>NZ_JBISWK010000133.1:0-5670 GCF_044462205.1 Kocuria rhizosphaericola
CGGGAGGGGGGGAGGGGTCGTGCGGGGGAGGGCCCCGTGCCAGGCTGGTGCCATGACCCGCAACGACCCCGCCGTCATCGACCGCCTCATGACCCGGCCCGGCCGGTGGGCCGTGGTGGGCCTGACGGGCAGCACGGCCCGTCCGGCGCACTCGGTCGCGAAGCAGATCCGCGACGACCTCGGCATGACGATCATCCCGGTGAACCCGAAGGGCGAGCCGGTGCACGGCGAGCCCGGCTTCCGCACGCTCGCCGAGGTCCCGGGCCCGATCGACGTGGTGGACTGCTTCGTCAACTCCCGCCGCGTCGGCGCGGTCGTGGACCAGGCCATCGCCGCGGGGGCCGCGGCGGTGTGGCTGCAGCTGGGCGTCGTCGACGAGGACGCGGCCGCCCGGGCGGAGCGGGCCGGCCTCGACGTGGTCATGGACACCTGCCCCCTGATCGAGCTCCGCGCCATGGTCCGGCGGGGCTGGACCCTGGACCCGGGCCGGACCCCGCCGCTCGCCCCGCCCGCCTGAGCCGCCCGCACGTGCGGAGGCCGTCCCGGTGGGACACGGCTTGCGCCGGGGCCTGGGCGACCCGCTAAGCTGTTTCCCGACGACGATGACGAGTCCCGACGCGAAGCTCTGGCTGGTCGGGCGGCAACCCTCTCCCGTAGCGGGGTGCCCCAGATGAACATCGGGCCGTGGTGCACTCGCTCCGCGGCAAGTACGGCGCCCACCAGTGCGTCGGACCCGCGAGCAGGTCTCCACGACGCACGGGCGCGGGTCGGCATCGACCCGGGAGGAAGACCCATGAGCAAGCGCATCGCCCTGAACGCCTTCGACATGACCTGCGTGGGCCACCAGGCCCCCGGCCTGTGGAAGCACCCCCGCTCCCGGGCGGACGAGTACAACACGATCGAGTACTGGACGGACGTCGCCCAGGTCCTGGAGAAGGGGCTCTTCGACGCGCTGTTCCTCGCGGACGTCGTCGGGTACTACGACGTCTACCAGAACTCCGCGGCCCCCGTGATCCGGGACGCCACGCAGATCCCGGTCAACGACCCCTTCATGCAGATCTCCGCGATGGCGGCCGTGACGAAGCACCTGGGCTTCGGCGTGACCAGCGCGATCACCTACGAGCAGCCGTACCCGCTGGCCCGGAAGTTCGCGACCCTGGACCACCTGACGAAGGGCCGGATGGGCTTCAACGTGGTGACGTCCTACCTGAAGTCCGCCGCCGAGAACCACGGGCTCACGGAGCAGATCTCCCACGACGAGCGCTACGAGATCGCCGAGGAGTTCATGGAGGTCTGCTACAAGCTCTGGGAGGGCTCCTGGGAGGACGGCGCGGTCAAGCGCGACCGGATCAACGGGGTCTTCGCCGACCCGGCGCTCGTCCACCCCATCCAGCACCACGGCAAGTACTTCGACGTCCCGGGCATCGGGCTGACCGAGCCGTCCCCGCAGCGCACGCCGCTGATCTTCCAGGCGGGGGCCTCCTCCCGCGGGCGCGCGTTCGCCGGGCGCCACGCCGAGGCGGTGTTCGTGGGCGGCATCCGCCCGGACCTGACCCGCGTGGTCACCGACAAGCTGCGCGACGAGGCGCAGGCCCAGGGCCGGGGCCGGGACGACCTCAAGATCTTCGCCATGCTGCACGTCATCGTCGACGAGACCGACGCGAAGGCCGAGCAGAAGCGCCGCGACTACGAGCGGTACGCGGACACCGACGGCGCGCTGGGACTGGTGGGCGGCTGGTCCGGGCTGGACCTGGGTCGCTACAACGAGAACGACGTCCTGGAGTACATCAAGACCGACTCCATCCAGTCCTTCCTGACCCCCTTCACCACCGCGGACCCGAACAAGAAGTGGACGATCAAGGAGGTCGCCAAGCACATCTCGATGGGCGGCATGGGCGTGCCGGTCGTCGGCTCCCCGCAGACCGTGGCCGACGAGCTCGAGCGGTGGATCGACGACGGCGGACTGGACGGCATCAACCTCGCCTACCACGTGTCCCCGGGGTCGTTCGAGGACTTCGTGGAGTGGGTCGTGCCGGAGCTGCAGAAGCGCGGCCGCTACCGGACCGGGTACGAGGGCACCACGCTGCGCGAGAACCTCTACGGCGCCGGGCAGACCAAGGTCCTCGACACCCACCCGGCCGCCGCGTACCGCGGCGCCTACGCGGGCAAGCCCTCTGCCGCGGACACCCCCGCCCGCGCACTGATCTCCTGATCCACGCCCCCTGATCCCGCCGGCGCCCGGCCCGAGGCCGGGGACCGGGAACGGACGAGGGGCCCCCGCACCGGCGGGGGCCCCTCGTCCGTTCCCGGTCAGGACGTCGGCGCGGCGCTCCAGCGCAGCAGGGCGGCCACGTCCGTGCCGTGGGGCAGGGCCCCCGGCGGCACGAAGACGGGGCGGCCGTCGGTCAGCACCGCGGCGCGCACCAGCGCGGCGTCGGCGGAGACCCGGCCGAGCACGCCGGCGCCCACGGCCTCCGACTCCCGGAAGGCGATCCAGGGCTCGGCGTCCAGGGCGATGAGCTCCTGCTCCGTGTCCAGATGGGTGTCGTCGATGAGCAGCGTCTCCGCCTGGGCCTGCTGCAGGGCCGAGACGACGGGCTCCATCCCCGAGACGGCGGTGGGGTCGGCCCGCCCCTGCTGCTCCGCGAGCCGCTCGAGCAGACCCTGCTGGCGGTGTGCCACGACCTCCGCCACGCGCTCCTCGACCTGGTGGTCGAAGTCGGCGGACTTGCTGCCCTCCGCGCGCGTGTTGGCGTCGACGACGCTCAGCATCGTCCGGGTCGCCTTGGACAGCTGCTCCTCGACCAGGCCCCGGGCCCGCAGGTCCCCCGCGAGGACCACGAGCTGCGCCCCGCTCTCGGCGACGACCTTGTCGATCTGCTCGGCCACCTGCTCGGTGTTGCGCCGCCACACGTCCTCGGTGTGCCGCTGCCAGCGACCCTGGGACCAGCCGCCCCCGGGGAACTTCTTCAGGTGCTCGGTCTCGCCCTCGATCTGCTGCTCGTCCGTGGCCCGGACGCGGCTGGCGTGCTGCAGGCAGATCTCGCCGCCGTCCCGGCCCACCTCGGCGACCACGTAGGGGAAGTCGTCCGGGCGGTGCCGGAACAGGGGAGTGAGGTCGGGGACCTCCTCCACCTGGATGACACCGCGACCGGCGCGGGGTCCTGGGAGGACCTCGTCGATCTCCACGGTGCCGTCGCGCACCAGCAGGTACCGGCACACCGGGTCCGGCACGCCCTCGGCCGGCCGCACGGCGGCCTCCACAGCGGCGAGATCGGCCTTGCTCGCGCCCTGGCGCTCCAGCTCTCGGCAGATGTTCTCGGGCAGGACGTCGATGGCGTGCAACGAGTCGACGGTGCCGGTGCTGATGTCCGTGTAGACGGTGCACCAGGGGCCCTTGCTCTTGAACAGTTCGGCGTAGCGGTGGAATCGGCTCGTCATGATCGACAACTCCTGCTGTTGAGCGGTGCTTCCTGTGGTGCAGACCACGTTATCCGACCGTCAGGGGGCTGGGAACAGACGGCCGGACGAGTAGGGTCGGAGGCACACGACCGGTCGCGCGACCGGTGGTCCCGTTGGTCCCACGACGCAGGAGGCATCCATGAGCGACGTACCCGAGTACGACGAGGCCGACCGGCTCGAGCAGTCGATCGAGGCCGAGCGGCCGGAGCTGGACGACCAGGACGACGAGGCGCCGGCGCCCGCGCCCGAGCGCTCGGAGGCGTCCTCCCTCGAGGCGAATCCCGACGACCTCCTGGAGCAGGACCAGGAAGTCGTCCTCGACGAGCCGCAGGACGAGCAGCAGGAGACCTCCACGCTCGAGGCGGAGTGAGCCGCGCACCGCGCGAGGGCGTGCGCCCTCGCGCGGTGCGTCACACGGCGGACCAGCCGCCGTCCGAGGGCATGATCACGCCGTTGACGTTGGAGGCGTCGTCGCTCGCGAGGAAGACGATGACGGCGGCGACCTGCTCGGCGGTGGCCGTGTAGGGGATGTTCTGCAGGAACGCCCCCATCCGCCCCGGGAACAGGTCCGAGCCCATGGGCGCCTCGATCGCCGTGGCCGTGGCGCCGGGGGCGACCGCGTTGGTGCGGATGCCGTCCGCCGCGTGCATGAGGGCCGTGCTCTTCGTCAGCCCGGCCACGGCGTGCTTGGAGGCGGTGTAGGCCGCGCCCGCGGCGGACCCGCGCAACGACGCCTCGGACGCCACGTTGACGATTGCTCCTCGCCCGGAGACCCGCAGCAGCGGGATGGCAGCGCGGGTCAGTCGCATGACGGAGCCGACGTTGACGGCGAAGACCCGGTCCCACGTCGCGTCGTCGACCTCGGCGACGGACTCGAAGCGGTCCATGATCCCGGCGTTGTTGACCAGCACGTCGAGCCGGCCCTCGGTCGCCGCCAGCACCCGGCCCACCGCGCCCTCGTCCGTGAGATCCGCGACCACGGGGAAGAGCGGCAGGCGGGGCGCCTCCGCCACCAGGGTCTCCAGCCGGCGCGCCGAAAGGTCAACCACGACCACGGTGGCCCCCTCCGTGGCCAGTCCCAGCGCGGTGGCGCGTCCGATGCCCGAGCCCGCCCCGGTCACGACGGCGGTCCTGCCGGTGAAGCGGTGGGTGTCCACGGTTCCTCCTGAAGATCCGACGGGTGCTCGGACGGGCCGCGCGAGCCGCGGCGCCGCCCTCTTCATTGTGGTGCGGAACGGACCCGGAAGAACTTTCCGAAAAAAATGTGACCTGCTGCATCCGCGGAGGGGTCCACGGCGGTAGTACGGGTGCAAGGTCGATTCCGCTTCCGCCAGGGAGCCCGTTCAAGGAGCAGTTACCATGCGCAAGACCCTTTCCGCCGCAGCAGTCCTCGGCCTCGGTGCCGGTGCCCTCAGCATGAGCCCGGCGTTCGCCGCCGAGCACGCGGAGCTGTCCGTGCTCCACGGCGTGCCCGACACCGTCGTGGACGTGTACGTCAACGGCGAGCTCACCCTCGACGACTTCGCCCCGGGCACCCTGGCCGGCCCGCTCGAACTGCCCGCCGGCAGCTACGACCTGGCCATCACCGCCCCCGACGCCGCCGACGCCTCGGAGCCGATCATCGGGCCCGTCACCGCGGACCTGCAGACCGGGATGAGCTACACGGCCGCGGCCCACCTCGACACCGAGGGCAACCCCACGGCCACCCTGTTCACCAACGACATGTCGGAGATCGAGGCCGGCAAGTCGCACCTGACCGTCCGGCACGTGGCCGCCGCCCCGGCCGTGGACGTCCTCGCGGGCGGCCAGCCGATCATCACCGGGCTCGAGAACCCGAACGAGGAGACCCTGCCGGTCGACGCCGGCACAGTCTCGGCGGCCGTGGCCGCCGCGGGCACCACCGAGCCGGTCATCGGCCCGGCCGATCTCCAGCTGGCCGAGGGCACCCACAACATCGTGTACGCGTGGGGCTCCCTCGAGGCCGGGAACCTGGACCTCGCCGTCCAGACCCTGGAGGGCATGGAGCAGGCGCCCGAGGCCGTGCCGGGCGGCCAGTCCGGGCTCGCGGCCCAGGAGCAGCGCACGATGCTGACCGCCGGCCTCGCGGCCGCCGGCGCGCTCGGGCTGATCGGCGCGGCGTTCGGTGCCCGCCGGGTGCTCGCGGGGAACCGCCGGTAGTGAGCCGTCCTGACAGGCCCGGTCCGGGTG
>NZ_JBISWK010000134.1:0-43746 GCF_044462205.1 Kocuria rhizosphaericola
GGCCCACCGCGCACCCGGACCAACAGCTCCCGGCACCCGTCGTCGTCGTCTGGCGGCGGTGGGTGCCGGGGCGGTCGCCTCGGTGTCCCTGCTCGCGGCAGCGGCCGTCACCGCTCTCCCGGAGAACGGGGGGTCGCCGACCGCGTACTCCCTGGCGGCAGGGCCCTACCCGGGCGAGGACGCGGTGCCGGCGCTCGCCGGCCCCGACCGTCCGGTCCCCGCGGGGGGCACGGCGCAGTTCACCGCAGCCCCCGCGGAGATCCCGGTGGCCCCCGCCACGCAGGCGCCCGCCGAGAAGGTCCCGGCCCCGGTGCGGGTGGTCGTGGACGGGTCGCCGATCGACATGCCGGTGGTCCCGGTGGGGGTCGAGGACAACGGCGCCATGACCATCCCGGACAACCACGTGGAGCTCGGCTGGTACCGGTACGGTCCGTCCCCCGGGGCGGACGAGGGAGCCGCGGTCGTCGCCGGCCACGTCGACACCCTCACCGAGGTCACGCCGATGGCGCAGCTGCAGGACGTGCCGGTCGGGGCGGAGATCAGGGTGGAGCGCGAGGACGGCAGCGTCCAGCGCTACCGCACCGAGTCCGTCCAGCACATCCACAAGAAGTCCCTCGCGGACGCGGACCTGTTCCGCCGCACCGGCGAGCCGGTGCTCCACCTCGTGACGTGCGGCGGGGAGTGGCTCGAGGAGATCGGGGACTACGAGGACAACGTGGTGCTGAGGGCTGTCCCGGTGCCCTGAGCGGCAGAGGGAGGCGAGGGGCGCATGACCCCATGGCCGGTGTCCACTAGGCTGGGCACGACGCGGACGCCCGCACCCCGCACGATCGCACGCCACCACGACCTCCGGCCCACGAGGAGCCCTCCCACGATGCCGACGCCGCCCCCGGAATGGGGACCCGAGCTCGACACCGCGTTCGCCGCGGGGGACGAGCAGGCGCTGAGTGCCGCGTACCGGCACTGCGCCGGGGTCATCCGGGGGCTCGCCGTCCGGGCCCTGCGCGACGATGCGGGCGCCGACGACGTGGTGCAGGAGGTCTTCATCCGGGCGTGGAAGTACCGCTCCGGATACCGTCCCGAGCACTCCTCGGCCCCCGCCTGGCTCATCGGGATCGCGCGCAACTGCATCGCCGACGCCGCGAGGAACGCCGGGCGCGAGGCGGAACGGCGCCAGGCGGACGCCGTGCGCACCGACCGGGAGCCGCGGCACGAGGAGTCGGACCTGCTGGTGGACCGGCTCGTGGTGCGGGCGGAGGTCGAGCGGCTCGGGCCCCCCCGGTCGACGATCATGGCGCTGGCCTTCTACGAGGAGCTCACGCACCAGCAGATCGCGCAGCACCTGGACCTGCCCCTCGGCACGGTCAAGAGCCACCTGAGGCGAGGCCTCACGAACCTACGAACACGATTGGGAGACGGTCATGGCACACCTGAGTGAGGAGACGCTGACGCTCCTGGCTCTGGGTGAGGCCGAGGACGCCCGGGACCGGGACCACGTCGCCGCCTGCCCGGCCTGCGCCGCCGAGCTAGCGTCCCTGGAGCGCGTGGTGCGCGCCGGACGGGCGGAGTCGCCCGTCCTGGCGTCCCCCGGGCCCCAGGTCTGGGCTGCCATCCACGCCGAGCTGGGCCTCTCCGCCGAGGTCGCGGCGGATCCGCTGGCCGACCCCCCGGACGGCGCCCGCGGCGGCGTCCCCGGCGATGCCCGCGGCGACGTCCCCGGTGATGCTCCGGACGAGGCCACGGGGCACCGGACCGGCGCGCCCGCCGACGACGGCGCAGCGAGCGGCGGGGCGACCGTCGTCGACCTCGACGCCCGCCGGAGCAGGCCCCGGCGCGGGGTGCCGTACCCGCTGGCCGCGGCCGCCGCGGCCGCCGCGCTGTTCGTGGGCGGGATCTCGGTCTGGGGCGCGCAGCGGCTGGGTCTGGAGCCGGACCCCACGGTGCTGGCGACCGCCGAGCTGGAACCCCTGGCCGGCTACACCGCCCGCGGCTCGGCCGAGGTGGACGAGCGGCCGGACGGGACCCGTCAGCTGGTGGTGCGGACCGATCCCGCCGACGTGGACGGGTTCAAGGAGGTCTGGCTGCTCGCCCCCGACGCGCAGCGCATGGTCAGCCTCGGCGTGATGGCCGGGGACGAGGCCGTGTTCGTGCTGCCCGAGAACCTCGACGTCGGGGAGTTCCCCGTCGTGGACGTCTCGAACGAGCCGATCGACGGCGACCCGACGCACTCGGGGGACTCGATCGTGCGCGGCGTCCTGGAGGTCTGAGCGCGGACCGGCGGCCTCAGAGTAGGGCCGAGGTGAGCCGGGCCACGTTGTCGGCGTACTTTTGCCACAGCGGCCGCCGGTTCCATGCCTCGAAGTCCAGCAGGGTGCTGGCCTCGTGGAACTCCTCCACCACCGCGTCCATCCTTTGCCGGAACTGCCTGTCCACGATGTACACCGAGACCTCGAGGTCCAGGGCGAACGAGCGCTCGTCCATGTTGGAGGAGCCGATCACGGAGACGTAGTCGTCCACGAGCACGAACTTCGCGTGCAGGACGGTCGGGGCCCGGTACCGGTAGATCTTCACACCGGCCTCGACGAGCTCCTGGTAGTAGGA
The DNA here is from genome assembly GCF_044462205.1 of Kocuria rhizosphaericola. NCBI lineage: Bacteria > Bacillati > Actinomycetota > Actinomycetes > Micrococcales > Micrococcaceae > Kocuria > Kocuria rhizosphaericola. Next base: position 2,602 of record NZ_JBISWK010000134.1, read on the forward strand.
GTTCTGGGCGTGGTAGGCGAGGAAGTGGTCCGAGGTCTCGCCCACGAACAGCTGCACGTCCACTCCGGACTGGGCCTCGGTGGTGAGCGCGTGCATCAGCGACTCGTCCGGGACGAAGTACGGGCTGGAGATGATGATCTGCTCGTTGGCGTTGTAGATCAGGTGGTTGAACAGGCGGAGGTTGTTCTCCGTGTCGAACCCCGGGCCCGAGGGGAGGACCTGGGCGAACACGGGTCCCTCGACGTCGGGGAGCTCACGGGTGGCCTCGTCGAGCAGGAGGTCGCCCGTCTCGGAGTACCAGTCGCTCGTGAACAGGGCGTTGAGCTCGGCGACCACCGGACCCGTGCACTGGATCATCAGGTCCTTCCACTCGAGCCCCTTCCGCAGGTTCCTCCGTTTGTTGTAGGAGCGGTGGATGATGTTCTGCGATCCGGTGAAGGCGAGGTTCCCGTCGACCACGAGGATCTTGCGGTGGTTGCGCAGGTCGGGCCGCTGCCACTCGCCCTTCCACGGGCGCACGGGGAGCATCCGCCGCCACGGGAAGCCGACCCGGTCGAACTCCCGGACCATCTCGGCGTAGCCGGGGTAGCCGACCGAGCCGAGGTGGTCGATGAGCACGCGGACCCGCACGCCGCGCTCGTGGGCGCGCACCAGGGCGTCCAGCAGCACGCGGGAGGTGTCGTCGATGGCCACGATGTAGAACTCGAAGTGGACGTAGTCCTCGGCCCGGTCCACCTCCTCCGCCATGATCCGCAGGGACTCGTGGTTGTCCGTGAGGATCTCGAAGGAGTTCCCGCCGACCATGGGCAGCGCCCCCAGGCTGTAGTTGAGCGCGGCCGTGGACTCGATCCACTCCGGCAGCTGCTCATGGGCGTTGCCGAGGATGTGGGAGTCCGGGGTGTTCTCCCGGATGACGTCGTTCATCTTCGCCTGCATCGCCATCCGCTTCCTGGGCAGCTTGGCGGAGCCGATGACGAGGAACAGCAGGATGCCCACGATGGGCACCAGGGCGATGGCCAGCAGCCAGGCGAGGGCGACCGACGGGCGGCGCTTGTGGGGGATCCACCCCAGTGCGACCAGCCGGACGATCCAGTCCACCACCACCAGCGCCACGAGGATCCACTCGGGCGCACCGTCGAGCGGCAACAGGTCGTAGGGGAAGAGGAGCGTTTCCACGGGGCCAGCCTATCGGCGCGGCGGAACCGGGCCGGCTACGCGGGGCGCGGCAGGAAGTAGTCGGTCTCCGGGCCCGGGGTCTCGCGGTGGACGAAGCCGGCCGCGATGAGCACCTGCGCGGCCGGGGCGTTGTCCCCGGGCACGCTGGCGCGCACGCCCGTGACGGAGGGGTCGGTGAACGCGACGCCGAGCAGCGCGGTGACCCCCTCCTGCGCATAGCCGCGGTTGCGGCGGTCCGCGGCGAGGGAGCCCACGATCTCCAGCTCGTCGTCGATCGGGGGGCCCACGAAGCCGGCCGTGCCCACGATCTGCCCGGTGGACTTCTCCAGGATGGCCATCCGCGCGTACACGGACTCCGTGAAGAAGTAGCCCCCGGCCATGAGGGACTCGCGGGCGAAGTCCATGTCCTCGGCGGTCGGGAAGCCGTGGGCGAAGTGGGCCGCCCGCTCGCCTGCGGCCACGGCGTCGAGCTCCTCGGCGGTGAAGGGACGGAGCAGGAGTCGTTCCGTCTCCAGGACGGGTGCGGGGCGCAGGGCCTCGAGGTCCTCAGTCATGCTGGTGCTGCTTTCTGCGTGCGGGGGAGGCGCGGGTGCCGGCGGTGGACGGTTGGGGTCCGGAGGAACAGGGTGCCGGGGGCGGCGGGAGCCGCCCCCGGTGGATCAGCCGAAGTACTTCGGTAGCGTGCCCTCGTGCGCCGTGCGGAGCTCGTCCAGGCCGATGCCGAACTCGCTCTGCACGTCCAGCGCACGGTTCTCGGTGTCCACCACGCCGATCCGCGTGTGCGGATAGGCGCGCATGGTGCACATGTCCTTGAACCGTACTTCCTCGCTGCGGGGCACGGCCACCACGGCCCGTCCCTGGGTCTCGGAGAAGAGCATGGTGAACAGGTCCACGCCGTCCCGCTCGCACACCTCGCCCAGTCCGATGCGCGCGCCGGTGTCGAAGCGCAGTGCCATCTCGGCGAGGGTCGCCGCGAGGCCGCCCTCGGCGACGTCGTGCGCGGCGTCGATCATGCCGTCGCGGGACATGTTGATCAGCAGGTCGCCGAGCAGTTTCTCCCTGGCGAGGTCCACGGCCGGCGGGAGCCCGCCGAGGTGCCCGCGCAGGTTCGCCCACTCGGAGCCGTCCAGTTCGTCCCGGGTGGTTCCGAGCAGGTAGATCGCCTGGCCGTCCTCGCGCCAGCCCGACGGCGTGCGCCGCCGGACGTCGTCGAGCACGCCCAGCATCGCCACCACGGGCGTCGGGTGGATCGCCACACCACCGGTCTGGTTGTACAGGGACACGTTGCCGCCCGTCACGGGCACCCCCAGCTGCTGGCAGCCGTCGGCGAGCCCGCGCACGGCCTCGGCGAACTGCCACATGGTCTCCGGGTCCTCGGGGGAGCCGAAGTTCAGGCAGTCGGAGACCGCCGCGGGACGGGCGCCGGAGGTCGCCACGTTGCGGTAGGCCTCGGCCAGGGCCAGCTGTGCGCCGGCGTACGGGTCGAGGTAGGCGTAGCGGCCGTTGCAGTCGGTGGACAGGGCCACGCCGAGGCCGGTCTCCTCGTCCACGCGGACCACTCCGGCGTCGTCGGGCATGGCCATCGCGGTGTTGCCCTGCACGTAGCGGTCGTACTGGTCGGTGACCCAGTCCTTGGCGCACAGGTTCGGGGAGGCCATGAGCTCGAGGACGGCGTTGCGCAGCTCCGCCCCGGAGGGGCGGGAGGCGTCGGCGGGAGAGCCCGTGAAGTGGTCGTCCTGGATCCGGTCCTGGTCCGCGGGGCGGGTGAACGGGCGGTCGTAGACGGGACCCTCGTGGGCGACGGTGCGGGGGTCGACGTCGACGATGACCTCGTCGTCCCACTCGATCACGAGCCGGCCGGTGCCGGTGACCTCGCCGATCCAGGAGTGCTCGACGTCCCACTTGTCCATCACGGCCTCGAAGGCGGCGACCTTCTCGGGGGTCACGACCGCCATCATGCGCTCCTGGGACTCCGACATGAGGATCTCGCCCGGGGTCAGGGTCGGGTCCCGCAGGAGCACCTGGGTGAGGTCCACGTGCATGCCGCCCTCACCGTTGGAGGCCAGCTCCGAGGTGGCGCACGAGATGCCCGCCGCCCCCAGGTCCTGGATGCCCTCCACGAGGGAGGCCTTGAACAGCTCGAGGCAGCACTCGATGAGCACCTTCTCCGCGAACGGGTCGCCCACCTGGACGGCCGGCCGCTTGGACGGCTTGGCGTCGTCGAAGGACTCCGAGGCGAGCACGGAGGCGCCGCCGATGCCGTCGCCGCCGGTGCGGGCGCCGAAGAGCACCACCCTGTTGCCGACGCCGGAGGCGTTGGCGAGACGGATGTCCTCGTGGCGCATCACGCCCACGGCGAGCGCGTTGACGAGCGGGTTGCCCTGGTAGCTGGAGTCGAAGACGACCTCGCCGCCCACGTTGGGCAGGCCCAGGGAGTTGCCGTAGCCGCCCACGCCCGCCACCACGCCGTGGACCACGCGCGCGGTGTCCGGGTGGTCGATCGCCCCGAAGCGCAGCGGGTCCATGACGGCCACGGGCCGGGCGCCCATCGAGATGATGTCGCGCACGATCCCGCCCACGCCCGTGGCGGCGCCCTGGTAGGGCTCCACGTAGGACGGGTGGTTGTGGGACTCGATCTTGAAGGTCACGGCCCAGCCGTCCCCGAGGTCGGTGACGCCGGCGTTCTCGCCGATGCCCACCAGCAGGTCCTTCTTCATCTCCTCGGTGACCTTCTCGCCGAACTGGCGCAGGTGGACCTTGGAGGACTTGTAGGAGCAGTGCTCGGACCACATGACCGAGTACATCGCCAGCTCCGCGGCGGTGGGCCGGCGGCCGAGGATCTTCTTGATCTCCTCGAACTCGTTGTCCTTGAGGCCCAGCTCGGCCCAGGGCAGCTCGGTGTCGGGGGTGGCCGTCGCGTGCTCGACGGTGTCCAGGTTGAAGTGCTTGTCGCTCATGGAGTCTTCTGTGTCCCTTACTTGACCAGTGTCTTGAGGGCGGAGACGAACAGGCCCAGCCCGTCCGTGCCGTCGCGCATGCCGACCGCGCCGGAGGCGGAGGAGTCCGCGCCGAAGCCCGGCTCGACCGCGTGCTCCGGGTGCGGCATGAGACCCACCACGTTGCCGCGTCCGTTGCAGATCCCGGCGATGTCCCGGCGCGAGCCGTTGGGGTTGCCCCCGAGGTAGCGGAACACCACGCGGCCCTCGGCCTCGAGGGCGTCGAGGGTCCTCTCGTCCGCCACGTACTGGCCGTCCTGGTTCTTGAGCGGGACCACGATCTCCTGGCCCTGCTCGAACTCGGTGGTCCACACGGTCTCGTTGTTCTCCACGCGCAGGCGCTGGTCCCGGCAGAGGAACTTCAGGCGCTCGTTCTTGATCATCGACCCCGGCAGCAGGTGCGACTCGGTGAGCATCTGGAAGCCGTTGCAGATCCCGAGGACCGGCAGCGGGGAGGACCCGGAGGTGCCCGCGGCGTTCGCGCCCTCGATGATCCGGTCCATGATCGGGGCGAACCGGGCGATGGCCCCGGCGCGCAGGTAGTCGCCGTAGGAGAAGCCGCCGGGCAGGATCACGGCGTCCACGTCCTGCAGGTCCTCGTCGGCGTACCACAGGGGCACCGGGGTGCCGCCGGCCAGCGTCACGGCGCGCGCCGCGTCGCGGTCGTCGAGGGTGCCGGGGAAGGTGACCACGCCGACGCGGGCGCCGGCGAGCGCGGCGTCCGGCGCGGGGGCGGAGAGGTCCGCGATCAGAGGGGTCTCGAGGCCGGGCATGCTCAGTTCTCCTCGGCCTCGTCGAGCACGGCCACGCGCACGACGTCCTCGATGACGGGGTTGGAGAGCAGCTTCTCGGCGGCCTCCCGGGCCTGCGCCAGCGCGTCCTCGGTGGCCTCGCCGTCGACGGTCAGCTCGAAGCGCTTGCCCTGCCGGACACCGGCGAAGCCGTCCAGGCCGATGCGGGGCAGTTCGTTGGCGATCGCCTTGCCCTGCGGGTCAAGGATCTCGGGCTTGGGCATGACGTCGACAACAATGCGGGCCATCGGGGAACTCCTGAGGGTCGAGCAGCGGGCCGGGATCCGGCGAACGTCAGCCATTCTATCGGTTCGGGCACAGCGGTCGCGCCGTGCCGGAACGGGCGGCGGCGGTGTGCTAGGGCTCACCGCCCGTGGCAGGATGCCGCCCCCACACCACACCGAACTCACCGCTTCTGCCCGAAACCGGGGCATGGATCTCCGGGTCTCGGGCAGACGCGGTGACTTGGGCCGGTCGGGGACGTCCCAGGCCAAATGCAGGTCCGTCCCGGGAGGCCGTGGTCCCATGAGGAGCATGAGCAGCACGTCCCGCACCCCCGGCGCCGATCCCGACGACGCCCGGCTGGTCTCGATCTATCGCCAGGTCCTGACGCTGGTGGGGATCGGCACCGTCCTCGGCGCGCTGACCGAGCTGGCGATGCTGCGGCACTGGCAGGGACCCGCCCAGCTCGTCCCGTGGGCGGTGCTGGCTGTGCTGCTGGCCGCCGCCGTGGCGTGGCTGGTGCGACGCACCCGCGGGACGGTCCGCACCGTGCGGGTCGCCGCGGTCGTCTCCGTGCTCGGCAGCGCCTACGGCGTCTACGAGCACGTCCTGGCGAACCTGCGGGCCGGGGCGGTGGACCCCCGGTACGCCGACGCGTGGGAGTCGATGTCGGGCGCGGCCCAGCTGTGGGCGGCGACGAGCGGGGCCGTCGGGCCGTCCCCCGTGCTCGTTCCCGGCACGATGGGCCTGGCCGGGGTGCTGCTCTGGCTCGCCGTCCTGCGCTGGCGGCCCGGGCCGGCCTGAGCCCACCCCCTTCCGCGGCCCTGCCGAACTCATCGGTCCTCCCCGAGAGCACGGGATTCATGCCCTCGTCCCGCGGCGAAGTGGTGAGTTCGGCGGAAGGCCGAGATCGTCCCCGGCGGGGACAGCGGCACCGACCGCGATCGACCGCGTCCGGGGCGGCGGGCCACCCGGCCGGCCGCCCCGGACGCGGGCGGGTCCTACACGCGGTCCGTGAGGCCCTCGGCGCCGGAGTGCTGGGCGCAGTGGGCGCAGCAGTAGACGGTCTCGCCGGCCTCCACGCCGTGGCCCAGGATCCGGCAGCCGCAGTGCGCACACGTGGGCGCCATGGCGTGCGCGGCGCACTCGAAGCTGTCGAAGGTGCCCGTCCGATCGCCCTGGGTGATCGTGAAGGCCTTGTCGTAGTCGTTGCCGCAGGTGTCGCAGACAGCCATGATCGTTTCCTCCTGCTCGTCGGTGCCGGGTCAGTGCTTGTCGAACGAGATGAGCTCCACGAGCTCGCCCACGCGGTCCTCGGGCATGCTCCGGGCGATGTCGGCCTGGCTCACCATCCCCACGAGGTCGTGCCCGTCGATCACGGGCAGGCGGCGCACCTGGTGGTCGGTCATCGTCCGGACGGCCTCCTCCACGCTGTCGTCCGCACCGACCGTGACGGGCTTGTCCTCGGCGAGCTGACCTGCCTTGACCTGCCGCGGATCGGTGCCGATCGCGAGGCACCGCACGACGATGTCGCGGTCCGTGACCACACCCACCAGCCGCTCGTGCTCCCCGCAGATCGGCAGCGCGCCGACGTCGAGGTCCTTCATCCTCCGGGCCGCGACCTCGAGAGTCTCGTTCTCGCCGACGCACTCGGCGCCCGGCGTCATGATCTCTCGCACCGTGGTCATGTCGGTCCTCCTGTCCGGCGGACGTGGTCCGTCAGTTCACTGATCGTTCCGGTCCTTCCAGGGTAGGAGCCGTGCTGCCCCTTGTCTGCCCCCAGGCCGTTCTGCAACGGAACGGCCCGGGCCGGCCGGTGGCGGTCGGCCCCGGTGCGGCTGGAAGAATGGGCCCATGACCCAGCACCCTCCGAGGACCACCCCCGGACTCAGCGGCCGGGACGCCGAACGACTGGCGCACGCCCTCGAGTCCCGGGACGTGACGGTCTTCGTGGACGGCACCTCCCTGCGCCTGCCGGAGGGGGCGCTCGACGCCGTCGTCGACCTCCTGTCCCGGCTCACCCGCGGGGAGACCGTCACGGTGGCGTCCGCCGGGGAGCAGCCGACCGGCTCCGAGGAGCTGCTGACCACCGCGCAGGCGGCGGCGCTCGCCGGGATCTCGCACACCTATCTGCGCAATCTCACCACCGAGGGCGTCCTGCCCGTGCAGTACCGCGGCAGCCACCGCCGGATCCGGCGCTCGGACGTCCACGCCTGGCTCGCGCGCCACGGCGACGAGGCCGCCGACTCCCCGTCCGCGGCGGAGCTGCTGACGACCTCGCAGGCGGCGGCGCTCGCCGGGATCTCGGCCACCCATCTGCGCAACCTCACCACCGAGGGCGTCCTGCCCGTGCAGTACCGCGGCAGCCACCGCCGGATCCGGCGCTCGGACGTCGAGACCTGGCTCGCGGGGCGGCAACGACGCGACGACGACGGCGTGCCGGCGCCGGACTGATCCGGGCTCAGCCGAAGCGGGCCACGACCCATCCGTCGACCACGTCGACCGCCGCCGCGCGGAGATCCTTGGCGGGATCCGGCGGCGCCTCCCGGCCGGCGGCGAGGGCCAGCCGGGACCCCACGAACCGTCCGTCGGGAGCGAAGACCCAGAAGTGGTTGGGGCACTCGAACGTCTCGGCCCGGCCGGCGGCCTCCCGGCACACGGTGGCCTGCTGGTGCGTGCAGGTGTTGCGCAGCACGTGCAGGGCGCCCCCGGCGTCACGGGTGACGAGCACCTGTCCCGTGCTGGAGGGGGCCGTCACGAAGTCGAGCGGGGGCGGCACGGCGGAGGCCGCCACGATCCGCTCCCAGCCGCCGGCGGACTCCCCGGGGACGCTCACGCCGCGGCGCCGTCGGTGGCGCGGGCCGGGTCCAGGACCTCCAGCGCCGCGCCGAGCCGGCGGCGCAGCGGCTCCGCGCGGCGGGCGAAATCCCGCTGCCGGCGCACGTACTCGGCTTTGCCCTCCAGGGTCTCGATCCGCACGGGCTCGTAGCCCCAGCCGGCGAGATCGTAGGGAGCGGCCTGCATGTCCGTCTCCCGCACGTCCCACGCCAGCTCGAAGCAGTCCATCAGCAGCTCCGACGGGATCGCCGGGACCAGCTTGTACGCCCACTTGTAGAGGTCCATGGTGGCGTGCAGGCAGCCCGGCTGCTCCGTCCGGCGCTGGGACTCCCGGGTGGGCTGCAGCTCGTTGAGCGGCACGGCCTGCGGCTGGAAGAAGCGGAACGCGTCGAAGTGGGTGCACCGGATCCTGGCGGTCTCGACCACGGCGTCCGTGCCCGCCGCCCCGAGCCGCAGCTCCAGCTGCCCGTGGCGGATGTCGTTGTCCTCCGAGCGGTAGGCCATCGCCCACTCGTGGAGGCCGAAGCAGCCGAAGAAGCCCGGATTCGTCGCGTGCGCGCCCAGCACCGCCCGGGCGAAGTCGACGGCGGGGGCACGCCGGTCCCGGACGGCGTCGTCGTCGACGGTCACGGCCCCGTCCCCGGGGGAGAGACCGAGGTCCGTGAGCTCGGGGCCGGTGAGCGGCCGGTAGAACTTCTCCCGGGCCCGCTCGGCGGCGTCCAGCAGCACGGTGCCCGCCCCGGGGTGCCAGCGCTTCAGCTGCGCCGGCTTGAGCGTGTAGTAGGTGAACAGGAAGTCCTCCACCGGGTGCTTCTGCCCGCGGTGGCGGCGGTCCACGAACGGGTCCGCGTAGCGGGCCGCACGCTGCTCGTGGGCGTGCGCCCGCGGCGCCCACTCCGCGCGGGACAGGACGACGACGGGGCGGGTCACGGGACCCGCCCCGTCGTCGACAGGCCGCTGGAGCGGGGCACGAGGATCAGCGGCCGGTTCCCGCGTAGATCGTGGCCTCTTCGTCGGAGTCCAGGTCGAACGCGTTGTGCACCACGCGCACGGCCTCGTCGAGCCGGTCGGCGGCCGTGACCACCGAGATCCGCACCTCGGAGGTGGAGATCATGTCGATGTTGATGTCCGCGTTCGCGAGCGCCTCGAAGAACGTGAACGTCACACCCGGGTTGGACTTCATGCCGGCGCCCACGAGGGAGAGCTTGCCGACCTGGTCGTCGTAGTCCAGGCCCGCGTAGCCGATCTTCTCCTCGGCGGCGCGCAGCAGGCTCATGGCCAGTTCGCCCTGGGACTCGTCCACCGTGAAGGAGAGGTCCGTCAGCGGGTGGTCACCGGTGGAGATGTTCTGCACGATCATGTCCACGTTGACCTTCGCCTCGGCGAGCAGGCGGAAGATCCGGGCGGCGATGCCGGGCTTGTCCGGCACCCCGACGACGGTGACCTTCGCCTGGGTGCGGTCGTGGGCGATGCCGGCGATGAGCGGCTGTTCCAACGGGATCTCCTTCGGGGAGGTGGCGGCGTCTTCGGGGCCCGGGATGACCCAGGTGCCCTCGTTCTGGGTGAAGGACGAGCGGACGTGCAGCTTCACGCCGAAGCGGCGGGCGTACTCGACGCAGCGCAGGTGCAGGATCTTCGCGCCGTTGGCGGCGAGTTCGAGCATCTCCTCGCTGCTGACCACGTCCAGCTTGCGTGCCCTGGGCGCGATGCGGGGGTCGGCGGTGAACACGCCGTCGACGTCGGAGTAGATCTCGCAGACGTCGGCGTCCAGGGCGGCGGCCAGCGCCACGGCGGTGGTGTCCGAGCCGCCGCGACCCAGGGTCGTGATGTCCTTGGTCGAGCGGTGCACGCCCTGGAATCCGGCGATGATCGCGATGTTGCCCTGGTCGAGGGACTCCCGCACGCGCTGCGGGTTCACCTCCACGAGCAGGGCCGCGCCGTGCGCGCCGTCCGTGACCATTCCGGCCTGCGAGCCGGTGAAGGACTGGGCGGGCGCACCCGTCCCGGACACCGCCATGGCCAGCAGCGCCATCGAGATGCGCTCGCCGGCGGTGAGCAGCATGTCGAGCTCACGGGCCGGCGGCTTGCGGGTGACCTCGTGGGCGAGGTCGAGGAGCTCGTCCGTGGTGTCGCCCATCGCGGAGACGACGACGACGACGTCGTGCCCCCGGTTGCGCGTCTCGACGATCCGCCGTGCAACGCGGCGGATGCCGTCGGCGTCCGCGACGGAGGATCCACCGAACTTCTGCACGATCAGGCTCATGGGTTCTACTCCTGTGGTCGAGGGTGGCCGGGCTCGGTCGGGCGGCCCGGTCCGTGCGCCCGCTCCCCGCGGCAGGGCACCAGGACATCCTAGCGCGGCGGTGTCAGGCGACGACCGTCCGGCCCTCGAACGCCCGGCCCAGGGTCACCTCGTCGGCGTACTCGAGGTCGCCGCCCACGGGCAGCCCGGAGGCCAGGCGGGTCACGCGGATCCCGAGGGTCTTGAGCATGCGGGACAGGTAGGTGGCGGTGGCCTCGCCCTCCAGGTTCGGGTCGGTGGCGAGCACGACCTCCTGCACGGTGTCGCCGGAGAGCCGCGTCATGAGCTCCCGGATGCGCAGCTGGTCGGGGCCGATGCCCTGGATGGGGCTGATGGCCCCGCCGAGCACGTGGTACCGGCCGCGGAAGCTGCGGGTGCGCTCGATGGCCATGACGTCCTTCGACTCCTCGACCACGCAGATGACGCTGTCGTCCCGGCGGGCGTCACGGCAGATGGCGCACTCGTCGAGCTCGGACACGTTGCCGCAGATCCGGCAGAACTTCACCTTGTCCTTGACCGCCGTCATGGCGTCGGCCAGGCGCCGGACCTCCTCCTTGTCGGCGTCGAGGAGGTGGAACGCGATCCGCTGCGCGGACTTCGGCCCGACGCCGGGCAACCGGCCCAGCTCGTCGATCAGGTCCTGAACGGCGCCTTCGTACACGTTTCCCTCGATTTCCGGGCCGGTGCGCGGCCCTCCTGCTCGTCCCCGGCCACGACGTCACCGGGGTGCCGGTGCGTGGGTCGCCCCGGCTCACTCCCCGGTGTGGAGGTCCCGCTCCTCGATCAGCATGCCCCCGAGGATCCGCTCGATCGCGGCTCGGCCGTAGAGGGTGGAGTCCTCGAGCGCCTCGTCGTCCGAGCTCGGCACGAAGGAGTCGTCCCATTCTACGCCGCGGTCCTGCGGTGCGGCGGCGGGCTCGGGTGCCTTCCGTCCCGCGGCGATGGCCGCGGCGTGGCGCTCCCGGAAGCTCAGCCGCGCGCTCCGGTCGGCACCGGCGGGAGCGGCCGCCGGGGGAGCCTGCTGCGGGGCGGCGGGGGCCGCGCCCGGAGCCGGGGTCGTGGCCCCCGGTGCGTCCCGGGGCGCGTCCGGGCGCGCGGGGGGCGCCGTGGCGCTGCTCCCGGGTCTGTTGCCGGACCGGTCCCCGGCGCCGTGTCCGTCCTCGGGGGCCTGGCGTGCGGGTGCCGCGGGTCGCCACTGCTCGGGGGGCGCCGCGTCCGGATCGTCGGGATAAGGGGGCTCGTCCGGGTACGGAGGCTCCTCGGGCGGCGGGACGTCGTCGTCCGGCGGGGGGACGTCCCGGTCCCGGGCCCCCGGGGTCTCGCCGGGGAACGCGCGGGCCTCGCGCCCGGCCGTCGCGTGGCCGGGGCGGTGTCCGCGCCGGGGCTCGGCCTGCGGCTCGTCCTGCGGTTCGGCCCGCTGTGCCGGCCGGTGGGCGGGCTGCGGATCGGCGGGCCGCTCCGGCGCCGGTCCCGGCGGCCGGCTCGCGGGCGCCGCCGGGGCCTGCGACGCGGGCTCGGCCGGGGCCTCGGGTGCGGGGCCGCCCTGGGGGATGGCGGCCACGGACCAGCTGTGCACGGGCTCCTGGGCCCAGGCGGGGTCGGCCCGCTCCGGGGGCGTGTCCGTGGCGGGCGTCCCGTGCCCGTCCCACGGGTCCTGGCCGCTGCGGTCCCCGTCCTGCGGCGTCGCGTCCGCGGCCGGCTCCGGGGCGGGTGCCGGCGCGCCGTCCGGGGGCGTGCCGGTGGCGCGGGGCGGGGTCGGCTGCCCCTCGTGGCCGCGCGGGGCCCCCTGCCGGTCCTGGCCCGCCGGACGCCGGTCCGGGTCTCCCGGTGCCCGGTTCTCGGGGGCGCGCCGCTCGGGCCGGTCTCCCTCGCTCTCGGGCCGGGGCTCGTTCCGGCGTCCGGGCGGGCGTGTCGACGGCTCGGGGCCGCGCGGCGTCCCGCCACCGCCCCGGCCGTGTCCACCGCCGCCCGGGGGGACGGCCTCCGCGCGGCAGTCGATGCCGAGGATCTGCTGCACCGCCTGCCGCAGGTCGTCCTCGAACCGCGGGAAGTTCATGAGGTCGCCCTCGGCGTCGAACATGATGCGCAGCACCTTGCCGTCGAAGGACTGCGGGGTCCCTCGCTGGACCGTGAACCAGGCGACCCGGCGGATGTCCGCGAGCGCGTTGACGATCTCCGGCCAGGAGGCGCGCAGCAGGTCGATCTCGTTGCCGCCCGGCTCGCCCGCCCGGGGCGTGTCCTGGCGGGGCGGCTGCCCCGTGGCGGGGGGCTGCCGCGGTGCGGCGGGCTGATCCCGTCCGGTGGACGGCTCCTGTTCCCCGGACCGCTCCTGCCCGTGGTCCTCCCGGGCTAGCGGTCGCTCGGGGGGGCCCGCGGCCCGCTCGGCGCCCTGCGCGGCCGGTTCCCGCGGATCCGTCTCCTGCTGCGGGGGCGTCTGCTGCGCGGGAGCGCCGGGCGCGGTGGCGCCGGGCACGGGCGGGCCCGGCCGCTGCGGTGCGGGGGCGGCCGCGGGCTCGGGGCGCGGGGCGGTCCGGCTCGCGGGCGGAGCGGCAGGAGCGGCCGCGGGCACCTCGGGGGACGGTGCCGGTGCGGCGGCTGGATCGTCCTGGGCGGCGCCCCGGCCGATGCTCAGGCGCCGCTCCAGCCGGTCGACGCGGGCCGTGACCCCGCGCGTGGTGTCCTCCGAGGAGGGCAGGAGGATGCGCGCGCACAGCAGCTCGAGGTGCAGCTGGGGCGAGGTGGCCCCCGTCATCTCGGTGAGGGCCGTGTTCGTGATGTCCGCGGCCCGGGAGAGCTCCGCCGCCCCGAGCTGGGACGCCTGGTTGCGCAGCCGGGCGATCTGGTCCTGGGGCATGCCGTGCAGGATGTTGCCCGCCGACTCCGGGACCGCGTTGACGATGATCAGGTCCCGGAACCGCTCGAGGAGGTCCTCCACGAAGCGGCGCGGGTCCTGGCCCGTCTGCACCACCCGGTCCACCGCGCGGAAGACCGTGGCGCCGTCCCCGGACGCGAAGGCGTCGACCACGTCGTCGAGCAGGGCGCCGTGCGTGTAGCCCAGCAGGGCCACGGCGAGGTCGTAGCCGATGCCCCGCTCGTCGGAGCCGGCCATGAGCTGGTCGAGGACGGACAGGGTGTCGCGGACGGACCCGGCGCCGGCGCGGACCACCAGGGAGAGCACTCCGGGGGCCACCTGCACGCGCTCCTCGGCGCAGAGCTGCTCGAGGTAGTGCATGAGCGGCTCGGTGGGGACCAGGCGGAAGGGGTAGTGGTGGGTGCGGGACCGGATGGTCGTGAGCACCTTGCTCGGCTCGGTGGTCGCGAAGATGAACTTGATGTGCTCCGGCGGCTCCTCGACGATCTTGAGCAGGGCGTTGAAGCCCTCGCGCGTGACCATGTGCGCCTCGTCGATGATGAAGATCTTGTACCGGTCCCGGATGGGCGCGAAGGTGGCGCGCTCGCGCAGGTCGCGGGCGTGGTCGACGCCGCCGTGGCTGGCGGCGTCCATCTCGATCACGTCGAGGGAGCCGGCACCGTCCCGGGCCAGGTCGCGGCAGCTGTCACAACGGCCGCACGGGGTGGCGGTGGGGCCCTCCGCGCAGTTGAGGCAGCGGGCCAGGATGCGGGCGGAGGTGGTCTTGCCGCAGCCGCGCGGGCCGGAGAAGAGGTAGGCGTGACTGACCCTGTCCTTGCGCAGCGCCGTCATCAGCGGCTCGGTCACGTGCTCCTGACCGATGACGTCCTCGAAGGTCTCCGGGCGATAGCGGCGGTACAGGGCGGTAGTCACAGATGACACCTTAGCGACGGAATCCGACAGACGGGCCGGGCGGATCGCCGCTGGGGACGCGGGCCGCCGCGGGGACGAGAAGACCCCTCGCGCACCCGCCAGAGCCCGTTTACCCTTGCTACCTTCCGGTCCTGGGGGAGTTCAACAGGATGACGCCACGCGAGGGGCTGTCCAAGAGTCTAGCGGATGCGGCGGGGCGGGTCGAAACCCGGGGACGGAGCCGCGGATTCGGCATTGCCCGGAGGTTCGGTTATGCTGGACCCCGCATGTTCCGGCGCCGTCAGGCCGCCGTGACGTGCGTGCCTGGAGGATTCGCCTAGCGGCCTATGGCGCACGCCTGGAACGCGTGTTGGGTTCACGCCCTCGGGGGTTCAAATCCCCCATCCTCCGCGTCGACGAGAGCCGCTCCCGCCAGTGGAAACACGGGCGGGAGCGGCTTTTTTCGTGCGTTCTGCGATCGATGGCTGCATCGGCTCTGGCCCCTCCATGCTCAGGCCCGTCCGCACCATGGCCCCGTGGCGGGTGTCCGGCTGCCGCTCGGCCGGCCCATGGCCGGTCGTGCAGCGGAACCATTGCTCCGAGCCCCCGTCCACGGCGCGGGCCTCCATCGGCAGGACGTCCCGGTCGACGGGTGCCGGTCAGGCGGTGGTCATGCTGGTCGCCCCCTCAGAGGACGTCGAGCGTGGTCTCCACGGGCACGGCGTTGGCCAGGGAGTCACGCACGGGCGAGGTGTCCTGGACGTACTGGCAGAGCTCTTCCAGCTGCTGCCGGGTGGCGTTGGGCGAGGAGACCCGTCCGGTGGCGCGGATCCTGGTGAAGCCGGGACGCCGGCCGTCGAGACCGAGGAAGGCGCTCACGTCGAAGTCCCCTTCGATCTCGTACTCCATGTGCTCGATCTCGATCCCCCGGGCCGCGGCGTTGGCCACGAAGCCGACGGCGTAGCAGAACGCGAGACCCTGGAGGAGCAACTCCACGGCGTTGGGGCCCTTGTTGCTGCCCAGCAGCACCGGTGGCTCGTCCCCGTGCAGCACGAACGCGGCCGCACGGCTCTGGTCCTCTGCGCCGGCGTGGGTGAACGTCCCGATCTCACCCACGTTGTAGGTGCCGTCCTGCCACGTGCTCCTGGCACGGAACGTGAAGGATCCCGTTGCAGGATCAGCCTTGACGGCGTCGATCGTCTCGGTCAGCGCCCCGACGTCGATCCCATTGGTCCTGGTCGTGCTGGTCTCCGTCACGACAGTCGCCTCCTCCGGTTGGTGTGTGCCCGACGGCCCCGGACGGACCGTCCACATCCAGCCTAGGAACGCGGCGGGGACTCGGGATCGGTGTCCTCACCCATCTTTGCGTCGACCTCTACCCACTTCCCGGGGCGACATCGTCCTGGGCCTCGCGGCTCTTCAGGCGTGCGACTGCCGCGGTGCGCGAGGGCACCTCGAGCTTGGTCAGGACGTCGGCCACATGGTGCTCCACCGTCCGTCGCGAGATGTGCAGGGCGGAGGCGATCTCCTGGTTGCTCAGGCCTTCCGCGACGAGGTCCAGCACCTCCGCCTGTCGGCCCGTGAGCTGGTCGGGGTGGGAACGGGTCGTGGCATGGGGCCCCCGGGGCACCGGCATCCCCAGCGTCCGCATCCGGTCGCAGACCCGCTTCTCCAACGGGGCGGCGCCCAGGCCCCGGGCGAGGCCGACGGCCTCGGCCAGCGCGCACTCGTCGGCGGTGAGCGAGAGCAGCAGCGCGCGGTCGTAGGACCAGCCCACCGCGCCGAAGGCATCGGCCGCGCTCACCCAGTCCCTGCTCGCCATCGCCGCGTGCGGCGGCGCGGCACCCTCCGGTGCGCGTGGGTCCAGTCCGCACACGGCCGCCCAGGCGGCAGCCCGTCCGCGGCCCCATCCGGTCCCGAGCGGGGCGGGGCCGACGACGCGGGCGACCTCCTCGATCCTGTCCACCGGCAAAGGTTGGCCGCGGAGGAGCGCGCGCTCCACCTGGAGTTCGAGCACCGGCTGGATCCGCTTGAGCTCACCGGTGCGGTCGGCGTCCGAGGCCAGGGTGGTGAGCAGCTCGTCGGCGTCGGTGTCACCGCGCCGCAGGGCGAGCTCGGCCAGCACGGTGCGCGCCTGCAACCCCGTCACCGTGCGGGCCGAGGACGGGGTGCTCCGCAGGCGGGCGCCGGCCAGGCGGGCCGCCCGCGCCCACTCGCCCCGGCGCAGGAGCAGCCATGCCCGGACGGCGTCGAGGTAGGCGGCCATGGCGTCCACCTCGTGCGTCCGCGCGTAGTCGCGTCCGCCTTCGCAGTGGGCCATCGCCTCTTCGGGCCTGACCCACTGGAAGTCGACGTAGGCGAGCGCCGTGCAGGCGAGCACCGCGCTGTGGTGCTGCCCCGAGTGCTCGGCGAGATGCAGGGCGGCGAGGAGGGGAGCGGTGTCATCGGCGTCCAGTTGCATGCGCACGGCGCCCATGCTGGTGAGGGCGCGCGTGCGGACCTCGGTGTCCTCACCGGCGAGATCGACCGCCCGCTCGCCCCACCTCCGGCTCTCCACGGCGTGCCCGGCCAGCATGGCCAGCTCGGCGGACTGTACGTATGCCTGGGCGCGGACCGCCGGGGGATCACCGGGATCGAGTGCCTCGCGAGCCGCCTCCGCGTCCCGCCGGGCGGCCTCCCCGGCACCGTTGAACCAGTGCAGGTGCGCCCGGAATGTCAGGTTGCGGACCAGCGCCTCCCGATCGCCCGGCTGCGTGCGCAGGCCGAGGGCATGGGTGACCGCGGTGAGCGCCTCACCGGTCCGGCCCACCAGGTAGGCGCTGCGCGCCAGCTCTTCCCAGAGCCGTGCCCGGTCTTCCGGGGGGAGCCGATCGGCGAAGTCCGATGCCCGGCGGAAGTGCGCGAAGGCCTCCCGGTGGGACTCCGCCGCGCGCGCCTGCCGCGCGGCGATCAGCGACTGCTCGGCGACGACGTCCGCGGCCCCGGCAGCCTCGGCGTGATGGACGAGATCAGCAGGGTCGGCCCGCACCTCGTGCAGCGCGTGCAGGATCGTGCCGTGCAAGGTCCGGCGTCGTGCCGGGGGCACGCTGGAACGGACAGCGGCCTGGGTCAGGGCGTGCCGGAAGCGTACGTGCCGGGGGTCGCTGGTGAGCAGCTGCCGTCGCTCGGGTTGCTCGGCAGCCAGCGACCACCCGGGCTCCGCGACGTCCAGCACCTCCGTGGCCACCCGGCCCGGGACCATGGAGACCAGCTCGAGCAGCTGCCGGGAGGCGTCCTCCAGCTGGGCGACGCGTCCGAGGACGGCGTCGGCCAGCGAGGGCGGCGGTGGGTCTCCCCGCCCGGCGATCAGCTCCGTGACGAAGAACGGGTTGCCGGCGGAGAGGGCGAAGACGCGTTCGGCGTCCGGGCCGGCCAGCTGGGCCACGGCGGCGGACGAGAGGGGGGCGAGCTCGAGGTGCGCCGAGGTGGTGCCCCGGACCGCGGCGATCGCGGCGCGCAGCGGCTGGCCCGGATCCACCTCGCCCGGGCGGTAGGTCAGGAGGAGCACGGCAGGCATGTCGGCGATGCGGCGGCCGAGGACGACGACGGCATCGACGGTGGCCTGGTCCGCCCAGTGGACGTCCTCGAGCACGAGGACGCTGGGCACGTCGCCGGAGCGCAGGTGCTCCAGGAGCACGGAGGGGAACGCCGCGGGGACGGACGGCTGCCGGAGCGCATCGGCCAGCGGTTGCGGCAGCTCCTCCGCGAAGTCCCGGAAGGCACCCAGCGGCCGCGGCGTCGCGAGGTCGTCGCAGAAGCCGCGCAGGAAACGGGCCCGGCCGGCGACCTCGGCGCCGAAGCGGTCCACGAGGGCGGACTTCCCGATGCCAGGCTCGCCGGTCACCAGCACGACGGAACCGTGGGCGTGGGCAGCGTCCCGCAGGACGGCGTGCAGCGTCCGGAGCTCCTGATCGCGCTCGAGCAGGTCCACCATCGTCACCTCCGCGTGCGGTGTGACCGAGTCGTGCCCTTGCAGTTGCGGGGCGTCGATCCTACCACGAGCCCTCTCGCGGGGCGCCCTGCTCGCCGCGGGCGACGGGTGCGGTCAGGACCCGGCGGGGTGCCTCCTGGCTCGGTGGTGCCGGCGGACGACGACGGCGGCCGCGGCGGCGCCCACCGCCGAAAGGCCCACGACCCACCCGGTGGCCGAGGAGCCCGCGGCCGCGTCCTGCGCCGGAACCCGTGTCACGGTCCCCAGCGAGATGCGCGTGAGCGTCCCGGGGCTCACCTGCTGCCGCCGTGGCAGGAGCTGTTCCCGGAGCACGGGCTCGTGCCGGAGCAGGGCCCCGGAGCCGGGGCGGAGGGCCGCGGTGGTGCCGGGTCCGACGAAGGAGGCGTGCTCCAGGGCGGGCAGCTCCGCCGCGTCCGCGGTCCGGTCCTCCGGCGTGCCGGGGGCCGCCTCCGCGAGGATCTCCTCGGCACCGACCTCATGTGCACGGCCCTCCTCCGCACGGCCCGCACCGGGCTCCGGTGCCGCACGCCCGTCGGCGGCGGGGGAGGGCTGCTCGTCCGACGGCGTGCCGCCTCCACCGGGCGCAGGAGGGGCGTCGGGATCAGGCGCGGCGGTGGAGCCGTCGGCGGGGTCCGTCTCCGGCGGGCCGGCCGGTTCGTCGCCGGCCGGAGGCGGGGCTGACGGCTCCGCCGAGGGGGACCCCGCGGCCGGTGCGGGAGGCGGTGCGGTCTCGGTGGCGTGAGCCGCCCCGGTGGCGGGAGCGAGGAGGAGGAGGGCGGCCAGCGCCAGGGGGCGAAGGGGCATGGGGGTGGTCTCTCCGAGGGGATGAAGACGGAACAGGAGCACATCGTAACGTGACGTCGTTCCACCACCTGCGTTCGCTAATGCAATACCCTGCAGATGTGACGGAACGGGCTGTTCCGCCGCACCCGCAGCTGCCCCCCGGCTGTGCTCCCCCTGTCCTCTAATCCCCCCTAAGAGGTCCCCTTGAAGCTGCCTTCATTCCCCATGCCCTCGTCCGCCCTGCCCGCCGCTCTCCTGGCCGGCGCGATGCTCGCCGGCACGACGGTCGGGGCCACCGCCCCGGCCCACGCCTCGACGACCAACACGGTCCACACCGCCGCCGGCGTCTCCTCGCAGTACCACCTCTACGACGCCGGCGTGGACCGGTCCAAGGCCGTCGGCGTGGTCTTCTACTTCGACGGCGACGGGCAGTACTACGCCCAGCGCCCCACCACGTCGATGCTCAAGACCATGGCCGCCCGGGCCGCGGCCAAGAACATGATCCTCGTGGTGCCGGTGGCCCCCGCCAACCGGTCCTGGACCTCCAACAGCGAGGCGGTCGGGGACTGGTTCCGCGCCCTCGCGGCCAGGATCGTCTCCGAGCAGCGTGTCGACACGACCCGCATCCACCTGGCCGGGTACTCCGGCGGTGCGGAGTTCATCTCCACCGAGGTGCTCTCCGACCGCGCCGGCTGGATCCGGGGCGGCGGGTCGACACTCATCGGCGGCGGCGGCGTCTACAACGGGAGGCTCGAGAGCACTCCCGACGCGGCGCTCAGGGCCACGGACCCGACCTGGTACGTCGGCTCCCTCGACAGCTACGGTGCCACCCAGCCGTCCACGTGGTCCGCGCTGGACGCGGCCGGCAAGGGCTCGGCCGCCTACCAGAGGGCCGGTTTCGCGAACGCGGACCGCGTGGTGATGGCCGGGCTGCACCACACCAACTACGACCTGGCGGACCTGGTCGGCGACGACGTCGACCGCCTCTACTCCGGCACCGGCGCGGCCCCGAAGCCCGAGACCGTCTCGCCCACCGGCAACGACGTCGTCAACGGCTACCAGCTCACCGGCGCGATCGGGCGCACGTGGGCGGCGCTGGGCGGCACCGCGTGGGCCACGCCGGTCAGCGCGGAGTACGCCTCCGGGCACGGCTCCGTCTACCAGCGCTTCGCGGGCGCGGACGGCCGGGACAAGGCCCTCTACTGGTCCCGGGCCACCGGGACCCGGGGGGTCGACTACGGCGGGTCCATCGGCAGGAAGTTCGCGGCGGACGGCTACGCGGGCAGCTACGGCCCGCCGGCGACGAACGAGATGCGCGCCGCCGACGGCGGCGCCTACCAGGTCTTCGACGCGTCCGGGAAGCGGACCAAGATCATGTGGTCCTCACGCACCGGGTCGAACGCCATCAAGGAGTACGGGGCCATCGGCCGGAAGTGGGCGGCGCTGGGCCACGAGCGGGGCCTGGGCTACCCGACCTCGGACGAGTACAGCACCTCGAGCGGCATGGCCCAGAACTACACCGGCGGCCGGATCGAGTGGAACGCCACCACCCGCGCCGTCACCGTGACCCGGAACTGACCTCCGGCACGCGCCGGCGGTCCTCGCAGACCCCTCTGCGGGGACCGCCGGGCGCCGCCGGCTGCGACGGCGAACGTGCCGCCTGCCGCCCCGGCGGTGACTCCCGGCGCGCCGCCGGGCCCGCCCCTAGGATGAACGCATGATCTTCAAGGCCGTGGGGGACTCCCGCCCGTACCCGGACCACGGCCTCGTCACGCCGACCGACTGGTCCGGCGTCCCGCCACGCCAGGTCCGGCTGGACCAGCTG
This sequence comes from Kocuria rhizosphaericola, assembly GCF_044462205.1. Lineage (NCBI taxonomy): Bacteria > Bacillati > Actinomycetota > Actinomycetes > Micrococcales > Micrococcaceae > Kocuria > Kocuria rhizosphaericola. The sequence goes on from NZ_JBISWK010000134.1 coordinate 23,289, forward strand.
ATCACCACGAAGACGACCCTGGACCTGTCGACCCTGCTGGACGCGGACTCCACGTTCTACGGCGACCTCTTCCCGCACGTGGTCCGCTGGGACGGTCACCTCTACCTGGAGGACGGGCTGCACCGGGCGCTGCGCACCGCACTGCACCACCGCACCGTGATGCACGCCCGCGTGCTGGAGCTCGGCCCCGGGCCGGGCGAGCGGGCAGGCACCGGGCGGAGCGCGGTCAGGACGCCGCGCTGAGGGGCGGCCGCTCGGGGGCGAGCGGCACGGGGTGGCCCTCGGCGTCGAACTGCGCCCCCAGGCCCTGCTGGATGAAACGGACGGTGGAGCGGATGTGCTGCTCCCGCGCCACCCGGTCCTGGTCGGAGTTCTGCCCTCGGTCGGCCGCGGCGGTCAGGGACCCGTGCACCAGGGCGGCGAGCTCCGAGATGTCGCCCTCCGGCAGATAGGCCTGGCCGATCGCGTCCCGCAGGATCGCGGCCAGCAGGCCCTGCAGCTCTCCCACGTGCTCGCCCAGCTTCTGGTAGTCCTCGGGGGAGAGGACGGTGCGCATGGTGGGGCCCGGGGGCAGGTGGCGCCGGGTGAGATCCTCGATCTGGGCGCGGATGTAGACGGCGAGCCTGTCGACCGGGTTGGCGACGCCCTCGAGGTCGCGGCGCAGATCGGTCATGAACCGCTCGGTCTCGTCCAGGGCGTAGGCCACGAGCAGCTCGCCCATGTCCGCGAAGTAGTTGTAGACCGCGGTGCGGCCCACACCGGCGTTCTTGGCCACGTGCGTCATGGTCAGGCCGGTGAGGCCCTGCTGGTAGAGGAGCTGGCCGAAGGAGTCGAGGATCGCTCGTTTGGTGTTCTCCCGCTGCGCGGCGTTGGTGGCCGCAGAGATACGAGGCATGATGACACCTTATCTGTCCATGTCACCAAATTGTGCACACTGTGCTGAGCCTTGGTGACGGTATGTCCCACTATGACACCACCGATCCGGGCTGTTGGGCTCCCGTTGGGGAAAAAATAAAGGCAACGTCCAGGTAACGTCGGCCCGGGGATCAGGCGCCGCAGCCCTCCGGTCCGCAGGCCGGCGCGTCGCCGCCCGGTCCCACGAGGGGGTGCGTCTCGGACCACACCTGCTCCAGGGCCTGCTCGAAGGCCTCCGTGGGCTGCGCTCCGGAGATCCCGTAGCGGCCGTCGAGGACGTAGAACGGCACGCCCCGGACCCCGAGCCCCCGGGCCGCCGCCAGGTCCTCCTGGACGGCCCGGTCCAGGGCCGGGTCGGACAGGCCCGCCCGGGCGGCCTCCTCGGGGAGCCCGGCGTCGACGGCGAGGGCGACCAGGGCGTCGTCGTCCCCGATGTCCAGGCCTCGTTCGAAGTGACCCGTGAGCAGGGCCTCCTTCAGACGGGCCGCCACGGAGGCGCCCGCGTCGTCCTCGTCCGCCCTCCGGGCGGCATGCAGCAGCCGGTGGGCCTTGCCGGAGTTGGCCACGACGAGGGCGTCGAAGTCGTACTGCAGCCCCTCCCCGGCCGCCACCGAGGTCACCTTCCCGAGCATCTGCCGCACCTGCGCCGGCTGGAGTCCCTTGACCCGAGCGAGGTACTCGGTCTCCGTGCCGTCCCAGGACCCGGGCAGGGAGGGGTCCAGCTGGTAGCTCCGGTAGGTCACGCTCACCCGGTCCCGGTGCGGGAAGGCCGCGAGGGCCCTGTCGAAGCGGCGCTTGCCGATGAGGCACCAGGGACAGGCGATGTCGGACCAGATGTCGATCTGCAAAGTCATGCCCGCGTCAACTGAATGGCGTCCGGGTCCATTCCGCCGCGTGCGGCCGCGCCGCCCGTCCGAGGACGGACGGGCAGTGCGGGACGGTGGCCGCGTTCAGCGCTCGGCGGCCGAGCCTCCCTGCCAGAGGGAGTCGAACGGGGCGCGCGAGGTGAGGCGGCGCCGGATCCCGGCGGAGACGAAGGCCTTCGCGGTGCGGGCCGCCGCGAGGGGCTCGGCCCCCTTCGCCAGTTCCGCGGCGACCGCGGCCGCGAGCGTGCAGCCCGCCCCGGCCACGGGGACCTCGCCGACCTTGGGCTCGGAGAGCACCTCGAGGGTGGTCCCGTCGTAGAAGACGTCGACGGCGTCGGGACCGGCGAGGCGGACCCCGCCCTTGGCGAGGACCACGGCGCCGGACGTCTCGTGGATCCGCCGGGCGGCCTCCTCGAGCTGCTCGACCGTGCTGATCTCGTCCATGCCGGACAGGGAGAGGGACTCGAAGTGGTTCGGGGTCACGAAGGTGGCCAGCGGGAGGACCTTCGCCTTCAGCGCCTCGTCCGTGTCCAGGGCCGCGCCCGGCTCCTGCCCCTTGCAGATGAGGACCGGGTCGAGGACGAGGTGGCGCGGCGCCAGCGCGGTGAGCACCTCGGCGGTGGTGGCGATGGTCTCGGGGCTGCCCAGCATGCCGATCTTGACGGCGTCGAGGACGTGGGCGGCCGTGATCGCCTCGAGCTGCTCGCGCAGGACGTCCTGCGGCACGGGGAACAGCCGGTGACCCCAGTCCGCGGACGGGTCGAAGGACACGATGCAGGTGAGCGCGAGGGAGCCGAAGACCCCGAGCTCCTGGAAGGTCTTGAGGTCCGCCTGCGCGCCGGCGCCGCCCGTCGCCTCGGAGCCGGCGATCGTCAGGGCGACGGACGGCTGGGCGGCGGGGCCCGCGGCGGCGGGAAGGGGAACGGTGCTGGTCTCGGTCATGGGAGCCATTGTGCGCCCCTGCCCGGTGCCGGGGCCAACCGCCGGGGCTAGACTGTCGGACGGTCTCCGGCCGGCGCGCAGTCCCCGCACGGGACCCGCGGCGTCGGGGAGGGGTCCCCGGGTGGCAGGCGGGCGCCCCGCGTGCCTCCGGCACACCTCACAGATCGAACCACGGCGTCCGCCCCGCGCGGGCCGGCGCCGCGTCAATACAGATTGGTGACCGACCGTGTCCTCCTCCTCCGGCCCGGCCCCCGCCGGGTTCGCCCGCCGTCCCCGCACGCACTTCGACCTCGTCGTGGCCGCGTACTGCGTGATCCTGGTGCTCTCCAACGTCGCCGCGACCAAGGGGGTCGCGTTCGGCCCCGTCATCACCGACGGGGGCTTCTTCCTCTTTCCCCTCGCCTACGTCCTGGGCGACGTCGTGGCGGAGGTCTACGGCTTCCGCTCCGCCCGCCGGGCCATCGTCACGTCGTTCGCCGCGGGGCTGTTCTCCTCGGTCGTGTTCTGGCTCGTCATCGCGCTGCCGCCCGCGGAGTTCTACGATGGCCAGGCGGCCTTCGAGGCCGTCCTCGGCCCCGTCCCGCTCATCGTGGCAGGGTCCCTGCTGGGCTACCTCGCGGGGCAGCTGCTCAACGCCTTCGTGATGGTCCGGATCAAGGCCCGCACCCGGGAGAAGCACCTGTGGGCGCGGCTCATCGGCTCGACCCTGGTGGGCGAGCTCGTGGACACCGTGATCTTCTGCACCGTGGCGGCCCCGGTCATCGGCATCACCACGATGGGCGACTTCCTCAACTACGTGGTCGTGGGCTACGTGTACAAGGTCCTGGTCGAGGTGCTCGTCATGCCGGTGACCTACACCGTGATCGGCTGGCTCAAGCGCCGGGAGCCGACCTACGGCGAGGCGGACCTCGCGGGGGAGCCCCTCGCACCCCTGCGCTGACCGTGCGGGGCCGGCTCCGCCGCCGCCCGGCGGCCGGGGGATTCCCCGGCCGCTCCGGCGGCACGGCTCAGAAGCCGAGATAGGCCAGCTGCGCGCCCACCGAGCTGCGGGCGGCGGGCAGCACGTGCTCCGGGACGTCGGTGTAGATCCGGGCCGTGATCGCCTCGAGCGTCGCGGCGCGGCCCAGGGCCCGCAGCGCCTCCCGCACCTCGGCGAGGCGCTCCATCCGGTGCTCGAGGAGCTCCTCGCACACCGCCTCGACGTCCTCGCGCACGTCCGCGTGCGCCGGGAGCACCAGGGCGTCGCCCAGCACAGCCAGACGCTGGAGCGAACGCAGGTAGTCGCCCAGACTGCCGTCCGGGTGGTCGAGCATCGTGGTCCCCCGCCCCAGGACCGTGTCGCCCGTGAGCACCGAGCCCGTGGCGCGCGCCGGGGGGACGGCGTCCCCGCCCCCGACCGGGCCGTCGTCGGGCAGGTGGAAGCACACGGAGTCGGAGGTGTGCCCGGGGGTGTGCAGCACCCGGATCCGGCACCCGGCGGCCTCGATGGTCTCGCGGTCGGCCAGCGGGGCGGCGCCGCGGCAGAACTCCGGCAGGAAGGCGCGCACGGGCGCGCCGGTGAGCGCGTGGAAGTCGTCGACGGCCTCGGTGTGGTCGGCGTGGCGGTGCGTGATCAGCGTCAGCACGGTCCGCCCCGCCGCGGCCAGGGCGGCGAGGTGGCCGCGGTCGGCCGGACCCGGGTCGACGACGACGACGTCCTGCTGCCCCGGCGCCCCGATCAGCCACGAGTTGGTGCCGTCCAGGGTCATGGGACCCGGGTTGGGCGCGGTCAGCCGCCGGGTCAGTACGGTGGTGCGGGTGCCGGGTTCCTGGGTCATGCGGTACTCCTGGGTCGAGCGGGTCGTGGTAAGAGGCCGGGGGCGGGAGAGACGGCGCGGGGGTGTCGGCTGGGCTCTGGCCGACAGGGTCCGGCAGGGCACGGCACCCGGCTCAGCCCTCGGCCAGCAGGGCCTCGAGCCTGGCGAAGGAGCCGCGCCACGCCGCGGCCGCACCCGGGTGCACCGCGGCGGGCAGAGGCCCCTGCGTGAGCACCAGGAGGGTGCCCCCGTCCCCGGTGGCGACGAACTCGGTGCGCGTCAGCACGTGGCTGGGGGTGGGCTCGCCGTCCGGTCCGGGCAGCGCCTCGCGGCCCTCGAGCAGGACGTCCGGCTCGACCCGCAGATAGGTGCCGTGCACCGGGGAGACCAGGGCGGGGTCCGCGTCGTGGACCATGCGGAAGCGCTGCCGTCCCCCGGGCCTGACCTCGAGCAGCACCGACTCCCGGGACACGCTCCAGCCGGGCGGGCCGAACCAGGCGGCGAGCCGGGCCGGCTCGGTGAACGCGGCGAAGACCGCGGCCGGGGGGTGTGCGAGGGCGTGGGAGACGGAGAAGACCTCCGCCGGGTCCAGATCGGTGACGTCCATGCCTCCCATTGTCCCCGGTCGCTCTCGGCCCCCACGACAGCGGTCGGTACAGTGGCGCACGTGAGCACCGAACCTGCGCGGGATCCGGGGTCCCGCGAGCCCGGCACGCGGTCGGCCTGGGTCACCGCGCTCAAGGGCGGGGCGCTCCTGGCGCTGCTGGCCGTGACCGTCTGGTACCTCATCGGCCACGAGCTGCCCACCGTGGACGAGATCCGGTCCTTCGTCGAGGACTTCGGCGCGTGGGGCCCCCTCGTGTTCGCGGCGGTGTTCGTTCTCGTGGCGGCCACACCGGTGCCGGTGACGATCATGGCCGTGTCCGGGGGGTTCCTCTTCGGCATGGCCCAGGGCAGCGTGGTCGGGGTCGTCGCCACCACGCTCGGAGCCTGGCTGGGATACTGGCTCGCCCGTTTCCTCGGCCGCGACGCCCTGTACCGGCTCGCGGGCAACCGGGTCGAGGTGGTGGAGCGCAAGCTCGTCGGCAAGGGCTTCCTCACGGTGCTCGTGCTCCGGCCCGTCGTGCCCAACTGGACCCTCAGCTACGGGGCCGGACTCGTGCGCATCCCGCAGCGCGACTACCTCGGCGCCACCCTGCTGGGCGGGATGCCGGGACAGGTGAGCTTCGCCGCCGTGGGGGCCTTCACGTCCCGGCCGTCGTGGCCGGCCCTGGCGGTGGTCGCCGCCTCCTGGGCGGTCGTGGTGGTCGTGGGAGTGCTCGCCTGGCGGCGGTCCCGGCAGGACCCCGGGCACGACTCCCGGCGCGCGCCCGACGCCGACGGCGTCGGGAGCACCGAGTAGGCGCCACCGGACCCCGGGCACGGCGACGCCCGGCCCTCGGAGCGAGGACCGGGCGGCTGCCGCTCGGTGCGGCCGCGCGGTGCGGCTGTGCGGTGCGGTGCGGCTAGACCTTGGGGCGGACCGCGGTGGACCCGTCCGTCGGCTCGTTGCCGAGGAGGTGCAGCTTGCCGCTCTTGCGGTCGGCGAGGTACTCCTTCATCTCCTTCTTGATGACGGGGAGCAGCAGGTAGACCCCGAGCAGGTTGACGAAGCCGCAGACGAACAGTGCCGCGTCGGCGAAGGCGATGACCTCGCTGAAGGTCAGGACGGTACCGGCCACGGTGAAGAACAGGTAGATGCCGCGGAAGATGTTGTCGCTGAGCCGGCTGCGCCCGAACAGGAACTCCCACGCCTTGAGGCCGTAGTAGAACCAGGTGATCAGGGTGGAGAACGCGAACAGGATCACCGCGATGGCCAGCACGATCGGGAACCAGGGAATCACCGTGGCGAAGGCGTCCGAGGTGAGGATGACGCCGTCGGGGGCGCCCTCACCGGCCTGCACCTGGTCGATGCCGGCCTGCAGGCTGGGGGCGCCGGCGATGATGATGGCCAGGGCCGTCATGGTGCAGATGATCACGGTGTCCACGAAGGGCTCGAACATCGCCACGAACCCCTCGCTGACGGGGCGGCGGGTCTTCACGGCGGAGTGGGCGATCGGGGCGGAACCGAGACCGGCCTCGTTGGAGAACGCCGCGCGCTGGAAGCCCACGATCATGACGCCCAGGACGCCGCCGGCCATGCCCTCGGGAGAGAACGCGCCGTCGACGATCGCGCCGAGGGCCGCGGGCACCTGGGTGAAGTTGACGAGGATGACGATCAGGCACGCGGTGACGTAGACGGCCGCCATGGCCGGCACGAGGCGGCTCGTGGTGGCGCCGATGGACTTGATGCCACCGATGATGACCAGGCCCACGAAGGCCGCGAGGATCAGGCCGAAGATGAGGGCCGCCCCGGCGCTGCCGAGGAAGCCGTCGGGACCGCCCGTCACGTTGCGGGCCTGCGCGAACGTCTGGTTGGCCTGGAACATGTTGCCGCCGGCCGCGCCGAAGAGGAGGATCGCGACGGCGAAGATGCCGGTGAAGATCTTGGCGACGACACTGCCGAACTTGCCGTACGCGACGAGCAGGTACCGGAAGGGACCACCACTGACGGTGCCGTCCTCGTGGACCTCGCGGTACTTCACGCCCAGGGTGCACTCCGCGAACTTCGTGGCCATGCCGAGCAGGCCGGCGCAGATCATCCAGAAGGTCGCCCCCGGCCCGCCGAGGGCCATCGCGGCGCCCACACCCGCGATGTTGCCCAGCCCCACGGTGCCGGACAACGCGGAGGTCAGGGCTTGGAAGTGGGGGACCTCACCGGGGTCGTCCTTGGACGAGAACTTGCCCCGCACCACGTCCCACGACACCTTGAGGCCGCGGAACTGGATGAAGCCGAAGTAGACGGTGAAGATCACACCGGCCGCGATGAGCCAGGCGACGACGAAGGGGAAGCTGACGCCCGCGACGGTGATCGGGACGAAGACGATGGTCGAGAAGACCTCGGTGATGGGAGCGAACGCCGAGTTGATGGCCTCGTCGACGGCTGCCAGCCACTCGACGTCCTCGGCCACAGTCGTCATGGGTGCCGCTTGTGTGATCTGCATCTCACCACTACACCCTGCCGAACGGCCGTTGGCAACAGACACGCCTGTCGTCCAAAGTGCGATCTTGTCGTGGCAACAAGAAGTTAACAATAAGCGGCCCGGCCTCTCGCGAGAGGCCGGGCCGCCGGCGGTGCCGGTGCGGCGTCACCGTTGGCGCCGGGGGCGCCGGGTCAGCGACCGGCGCGCGCTCCGCCGGTCAGGTACTGGGGGGAGGTCATGGCGCACACGCGGAGCCCGCGCGCCAGGTCGCTGCCGGTGCGGCGGAGGGTGCTGCCCGCCGAGGAGGCGCGGGGACCGACGGGGGCTGCCGCCCGGCCGATGGCGGTGAAGAGGAGGGCGGGGAGGCCGAAGACGAAAAGGAGAGCCATGGGAACATCAAGCTTTCTGTGCGCGGGGCGAGGAGATCCGTGGGTCCGAGGGCAGTTCGCCAGGTGCTCCGGCGGTGGGCGGCGCCTCGGTTGACATCTAAAGTCTAACGGGCCGATAGTGAATTATTCAATGTGATAACCCTCACGGGAGGAGTAATTCGTTGCGTCTAGACGACATCGACCGACAGATCATTGCGTCCTTGATCCAGGACAGCCGCGAGAGCTACGCGGCCATCGGCGGAAAGGTGGGCCTGTCGGCCCCTGCGGTCAAGCGCCGCGTGGACGTCCTGCAGCAGACGGGCGCCATCAAGCGTTTCACCGCGGAGATCGACCCGTCGGTCCTGGGGTGGAACATCCAGGCCTTCGTGGAGCTGCACTGCGACGGCGGACTCTCGCCGTCGATGATGCGCACCATGGCCGCCGAGATCGCCGAGGTGACCGCCGCGTACACGGTCACCGGCGAGGCGGACGGCATCTTCCTGATCCGCGCGGAGAACACGACCCACCTCGAGGACGTCATGGTCCGGATCCGGGAGTGGAAGGGGATCAACCACACGAGGAGCTCGGTCATCCTGTCGCATCTGTGAGCGTGGCGCCCCGGGGTTCTGTGATACTGGGCACACAGCACCGTCGTCACTACAGTGGAGGATCGGACATGGAGAACCCAGCGGAAGCAGCGATCGTCGTCGGGGTCGACGGCTCCCCCCAGTCCGTGGCGGCCCTGCGCTGGGCCGCGCGCCTGGCGCCGGCCTACGGGGCGACCGTCAAGGTCGTCGGGGCGTGGGAGAACCCGCCCGAGTACGTGAACTTCGTCCACTTCAAGGACGACCACTTCGACGAACTGGCCCGGAAGCGGGTGGACCGCGCGGTCCACGAGGCCTTCGGGGAGGACGTGCCCGCCGGACTCAGCACCGTGGTGGAGTTCGGCCACCCCTCCAAGGTGCTGATGCAGCACAGCGAGGGGGCAGCGATGCTCGTGGTGGGGCGCCGGGGCCACGGTGGTTTCAAGGGTCTGCTGATGGGCTCGACGAGCTCCGCCTGCGTCGCCCACGCGCCCTGCCCGGTCCTCGTCCTGCCCGAGGAGACGGTCGGGGCGGAGAACGTGGAGGGCACCGGGAGCGCCGGCTGAGAGCGCCGCGCGCCACGGTGGCCCGTGCTCTGTGATACTGATCACGTCAAGGTGATCGCACGAGCAAAGGACTCGGTATGAGCAACGGAACCACACCAGCGATCGTCGTCGGGGTCGACGGCTCCCAGCAGTCCGTGGAGGCGCTGCGCTGGGCGGCGAGGATGGCGCCCGCTCTCGGCGCGGGCATCAGGGTGGTCGGAGCGTGGGAGTATCCGCCCGAGTACGCCGGATACGTCCCGCTGGGCAGCGACAACTTCGACGAGATCACCCGCAAGCGGGTCGACAAGGCGGTCCACGAGGCCTTCGGCGAGGACGTGCCGGCCGGACTCAGCACCTCCGTGGTGTTCGGGCACCCGTCGAAGGTCCTGGTGCACGAGAGCGAGGACGCCTCGATGCTCGTGGTCGGTCGCCGGGGCCACGGCGGTTTCCGCGGGCTGCTGCTGGGCTCGGTCAGCGCGGCGTGCGTCTCCCACGCGAAGTGCCCGGTGCTCGTGATCCACGAGCACCCCGAGGAGGCGGAGGGGTCGGCTCAGGACCGGCCCGCGTAGTAGCGGCCCAGGACCTCGTCCCGGTACTCGAAGTAGGTCCCGTCGGCCATGGCCGCGCGGGCGCCGTCCACCATGCGCACGACGAACCGCTCGTTGTGGATCGACGTGAGCGTCGCGGACAGGCGCTCCTTGGCCTTGAACAGGTGGTGCAGGTACGCCCGGGTGTAGTGCGCACACGTGTAGCAGTCGCAGCCGTCGTCGATCGGGGCGAAGTCCGTGCGGAAGCGGGCGTTGCTGACGGTGAAGCGGCCGGCCGGGGCGTACACGGTGCCCGTGCGGGCCACCCGGGTGGGGGAGACGCAGTCGAAGGTGTCCGCGCCGTTCTCGAGGGCCGTGAAGATGTCGTCCGGCTCCGAGATCCCCAGCAGGTGCCGGGGCCGGTCCTCGGGCAGCTCCTCGTTGCACCAGCGCACGATCGTGCCGAGGTTCTCCTTCTCGAGGGCCCCGCCGATCCCGAACCCGTCGAAGTCCATCGCGCCCAGGTCCCGGCACGCCTGGCGGCGCAGGTCCTCGTGCTGGGCGCCCTGGATCACGCCGAACAGGGACTGGTACGGCCTGCCCGCGCGCTCCTCGGTGAGCCGGACGTGCTCGGCGACGCACCGCTGCGCCCACCGCCGGGTCCGTTCGAGGGACGTCTCCTGGTAGCCGCGGGAGTTGTGCAGCGTGGTGAGCTCGTCGAACGCGAACATGATGTCCGCGCCCAGTGCGTGCTGCACCTGCATCGAGATCTCCGGGGTGAAGCGGTGGACGTCCCCGTTGATGTGCGATTTGAAGGTGACCCCGTCGTCGTCGACCCGGGCCATGCGCTCCTTGCCGGTCGCGACGTCGTCGTCCCCCGCCGCCGAGGCCGCGGCCGTGGACATGTCGATGACCTTCCGGAACCCCGAGCCCAGGGACATGACCTGGAAGCCCCCGGAGTCCGTGAAGGTGGGACCGGACCAGTTCATGAACGCGCCGAGCCCGCCCGCGGCGTCCAGGACCTCCGCGCCGGGCTGCAGGTAGAGGTGGTAGGCGTTGGCGAGCAGGGCCTGCGCACCGAGTTCCGCCATGGACTCGGGCAGCACGGCCTTGACGGTGGCGGCGGTGCCGACGGGGACGAAGGCGGGGGTCCGGATCGTCCCGTGCGGGGTGGTGATGGTCCCGGTGCGGCCCAGGAACGGACCACCGTTGGCCTCGACGCGCCCGCCGGGGACCGTGGCGGTGTCGGCGAGGCGGTGCTCCAGCTCGAAGCCGAAGGTGGAGCGGGCGGCGGCGGGAAGGAGGGTCTCTTCTGGTGCGGGCACCCGTCCATTGTGCGCCACCGTGCGGGGGCGGCTGACCGTGCGCGCCCCGCCGGGCGGATCGGAGCGGGGCCGGGCGTCGCGAGGACGCGGGGCGGGTCCCGTGCGCCGGCTGGGGGCGCTCAGCGGCCCCAGCCGGCGTGGGCCACGGCCTGGCGCACCAGGTCCCCGCGGCCCCCCGCGAACTCCGCCTGGACCTCGGGGCTGAGCGCCTCCTCGGGACTCATCCAGGACAGCTGCAGGGCGTCCTGGCGCGGGCTGCACTCCCCGCGCACCGGCACGATGTAGCTCAGTGCCACGGCGTGCTGGCGGTCGTCGGTCAGCCCGGTCTCGGACGGCGAGGGGAAGAACTCGGCCACGGCGAAGGGCGTGGTGGACACCGGCAGCTGCGGGAACGCCATGGCGCCCAGGTCCTTCTCCAGGTGGCGCAGGAGCGCGGCCCGGATGGTCTCCCGGTACAGCACCCGCCCGGAGACGAGCGTGTACATCATCTCGCCCTGGGGGGTGGCCTGCAGCAGCAGCCCGATCTCGGAGAGGTAGCCCAGCGGGTCGAGCCGGACCGGAAGGGCCTGCACGTAGACCATCGGCAGGCGGCGGCGGGCCTCCTGCAGATCGTCCTCGTTGAGCCAACCGGGATTCGGATCGGGGGTGCGGAGGAAACTCATACTGCTGTTCTATCCCAAGACCCCGGGCGGGGCCACGGTCGCCGCGGCCCCGGACGGCCGGTTCAGCGCACAGCGGAGCCGTGACCCCCCGGCCCTGCTCACGGGCGGGGCAGCCGGGCGGCGGCCTCCAGGACCGTCCACGCCTGCACCTGGGTGGACAGCTCGACCGGTACGCCGGGGCGCTGCGAGTCGTTGGCGTGCCGTGCCGGGTCCGGGGAGAAGATCGCCACCGTCCCGCCTGCGGCCGCCGGGTCCGTGGTGCCCGGCGCGCCGAAGTCCACCGCGGGGTCGAACTCCCGCCGGCCGGCCCACAGGGCGTCGGCGGTGCCCGTCACGAGCGCCGCCGCGGTGCGGCGCGCGGTGGCGGGCAGACCCGGGTGCAGGGCGGCGTCGGCGAGATAGCGGGCCAGGATCCCGCTGAACAGGCCGCCGTCCCCGCCGCCGTGGGCGCGCAGGACGGGCGCCCCGTCCTGCTCGCGGCCGTACTCCTGCGCGGCGCCCGCCACCACGTCGGCGGCCGCGCCCAGCAGGTCCGCCCGGTACTCCTCGTCCGTGCCCGGGGCGTCCGCGAGCTCGAGCAGCGCGCCGAGCACGGGCCCGGAGCTGTAGCTGAACAGTCGCTCGTCCAGGCGCGTCACCTCGGTCCCGGACCCGGCGGCGACCAGGCGCAGGCCGTCGTGGAAGACCTTCCGCTCCGGGTCCCAGAGGGTGGTGCGCAACCAGTCGAGCACCGCGGCGGCCTGCTCCCGGCGGTGCGTGCGCACGAAGCCGAGGGCCGTGGGCGCGGAGGACGCCGTGTTCTTGACGTCGTGGCGGGAGTTCCAGAAGACCCCGCCGCCGAGGTCCCCGGTGTGGCCCTGCTCGAGCCGGGCGAGCAGGGCGCGGCCCGCGTCGAGGCACGCCACGTCCGGCCGGCCGGTCAGCGCACGGTCCAGCCCGGCGAGACGGCCCACGGCCAGCAGCAGCCACGCCATGTCGTCGTAGTAGGAGTTGTGGGTCACCCGGCCGCCGCTGCGCAGGGTGATGCCCCGCAGCAGCCGGTGCCCCTCCCGGCGGAACCGCCGGGCCCGCGCGGGGTCGTCCAGGGTCCGGAGACCGGCGTCCACCAGCGCGTCGAGCAGGTGTGCCTGCCACCAGTAGTGCCACGGGGCCCTCGGGGACGTGGGCCGCGGGTGCGCCGGGGCGCCGAGCAGCGTGCCGGGCACCCCCAGCGCCCGCCCGCCGAACAGCTCCTGGACCGAGTGCGCCGCCTTGTCGGCGCGCTGCGCCGCCGTGGCGCCGGGCCCGGCGGGTTCAGCGGACTCACGGGATGCAGCGGGTCCGGTGGGCTCGCCGGTCGCTGTGCGGTGCGCGGCGCTCGCGCCGGTCGTCGGGGGCATGGGGGCTCCTGTGCTGGCGGGGGAGAAGGGCTGCGACCGAGCCTATGCGTTCGCCGGGGGTGGCGGCGCGCCGCGGTCCCGGGCGGGGCCCAGGAACAGCCGCCGGTGCACGGTCTCGGCGGGACCGGGCAGGCCGCGCCGCTCCAGCAGGGCCGCGCCGAGCAGCGTGACCAGCCACACGGCGGAGCCGAGCAGCAGTGCGGCGGTGGGCGTCAGGGAGCGGCCGAGCCCCAGCGCGAACGGGGGCAGCAGCACGGTGAACAGCACGGACTGCGCGAGGTAGCCGCTCATCGAACGGCGTCCGAGAGCCTGCAGCGACCACAGCACGGGATGCTCCCGCGCCCGGAGCGCGCCCGCCCCGGCGGCGGAGGCCGGGCGCAGGAGCCGGTCGCAGACCAGCGCCACCACGAGCGCGTAGCCGATCCCCTGCGCGGCCCCCGTCACCGCGTCCGCACCGGTGAGCACGGACCCGGCGGCCGCGGAGGGCTCGAGCCTGTCCGTGGTCAGGAGCCCGGTGCCGGCGCCCGTGAGCAGCCCGAGGCCGATGCCGGCCAGGGCGGTGGCGAGCAGCCGGCCGCGGCGGGGCCCGGGGTCCTCGAGCACCCGGTACCGGCTCAGGGCCAGGCCGAGCAGCAGCATGGGCAGCAGCCCCAGCAGCTGGAGCGGGGCGAAGGACACCACTCCGATCCCCTCGACGAGCCCGAGGGCCACCCGCTCCGGGACGGAGTCCGCCACGAGGCTGGGGAAGGGCGGTGTGCCCGGTGTCCGCACGGCCCAGCTCGCCGCGCCGTAGAGGACCATGAGCACCGAGCCCAGGGCCGCGAGGACCACGAGGGTGCGCGTGCTCTCGGCGATCAGCACGGCCAGGAGCAGCCCCCCGAACGCGTACGCGGTGATGATGTCCCCGGGGAAGAGCAGGCACGCGTGCAGGGCCCCGACGAGCACCAGCCACCCGTATCGGCGCAGCAGCAGCCGCCGCGCCAGGGGCAGGGGCGTGCCGCGGGCGGCCTCCCGCGCGGCGATCTGGCCCACGCCGTAGCCGACCAGGAACGAGAACAGGGGGAAGCCGCGGCCGTCCACGAGCATCGACATGGCCATGTTGACGACGTCGTCCACCGTCCACGCCGTGGTGCCCGCGCCCGTCCCCAGCGTCCGGTCCCGGGGGCCGTCGGTGGGCCCGGCCGCCCAGATCCACACGGTGATGTTGGCGACCGCGATGACCCAGAGCATGAGCCCCCGGGCCACGTCCGGCGCCGGGACGCGGACCGTCGCCCGGGCGGTGCGCGGAGCGCTCACGCGGCGTCCCCAGGCCCCAGGGTGCGCCGGCTCTCGAGCACGAGCGGCTCACCGGTCACCGGGTGCACGAGGGCGATCCGGCGGGCCAGCAGCTGCAGCGGCCGGCCCGGGGCCTCGGTGCCGGCCGGCCGGACCTCCGGGTACAGGGGGTCGTGGCGGACGGGGATGCCCAGCCCGGCCAGGTGCACGCGGATCTGGTGGGTGCGCCCGGTCTCGGGCCGGAGGGCGTAGCGGGCCCACGTCCCCTCCGCGTCCGAGAACGGCGGCCCGGCCCCCTCGACCGCGGTGCGCGCGTTGACGGGACCCGGCACCTCCCGCGCCTGCAGGGACGTGCTGTCCTTGACGATGCGGGACTCGACGAGGCGCGGGAGGCGCAGCCCGGGCCGGTGCCCGGCCACGGCCTCGTACTCCTTGGCCACCGCCCGCTCCTGGAAGAGGGTCTGGAACCGGCCGCGGGTGGCGGGGTCCCGCGAGAGCAGCAGGACCCCCGCCGTGCCGCGGTCGAGCCGGTGCAGCGGGGAGAGCCGGTCCTCACGGCGGGAGCGGCGCAGCTTCACGAGGGCGCTCTGCGCCACGAACCCGCCGCGCGGCGTGGTGGGCAGCCCGTGCGGCTTGTCGACCGCCAGCAGCCACTCGTCCTCGAACAGCACCGGCAGGTCCCCGGGCAGCTCCGGCTCCTCGGGCAGGGCACGGTGGTACCAGACCGAGCCGCCGGGGCGGAAGGGGGCGTCGTGGCCGAGGGGCCGCCCGTCGTCGTCGACGATCCCGCCGGCCGTGAAGAGCTCCTCGAGCTCCGGGGCGGACGAGGGGAACCGGGCCAGCAGGTAGCCGCGGACGGTCCCGGGGGACCCGGTCTCCGCGGCCGGCAGCCGCACCCGGACCGGGTCCACCCCGTCCCGCAGCGGCAGGGGGGCGGGGGCGGGCCGACGTCGTCGCATGGTTCCTGATCGTGCTCCGCCCGGGACCGGTTGTCCACTCGGCGGCCCCGCGTTCCGCCGGCCCGCGGATCCTGCGAGAATGGACGCGCACGTCACCGCCCGCCGACCGGAACGAGGCCCATGGCAGTCGAAGAGGTCGTCCTCCTGGACGACGCGCACCGTCCCATCGGGACCGCACCCAAGGCCGGGGTGCACACCACGGACACCCCTCTGCACCTCGCGGTCTCGTGCTACGTCCTCGACGACGACGGGCGGCTGCTGCTGACCCGCCGGGCGCTCGCGAAGAAGACGTGGCCCGGGGTGTGGACCAACAGCTTCTGCGGCCACCCGGGCCCCGGCGAGGGGTTCGTCGAGGCCATCGCCCGCCGGGCGGGCCAGGAGCTGGGCTTCGAGGTGACGGGCATGAGGGAGGTGCTGCCCGACTTCCGCTACCGGGCGGTGGACGCCTCCGGGATCGTGGAGAACGAGTTCTGCCCCGTCTACGTGGCGCGCGCCACCGGCCGGCCGCGGCCCCTGCCCGAGGAGGTCGCTGAGGTCGCCTGGATCGCCCCGGAGGAGCTGTTCGCCGCGGCGGAGGCCGCGCCGTTCCTGCTCAGCCCGTGGCTGCTCGAGCAGATCGCGCACGACCGGCTGCGCGAGGCGCTCACGGGACGGGCCGCGGGGCGCCCGTAGCGCTCCGCTCCCTCCTCACTCCATTCGCCCGGCCAGGTCCTCGGCCACCGTCTCGAGGGCGGCGCGCAGCGCGAGGATCGCCGGGCGGTGCTCGCTCGACCCGCGGATCGAGGTGAACACCGTCCGCCGGGGCCCGCCCGGCAGGTCGACCAGCCGGCAGGGCGAGGTACCGCCCGCCCACATGAGGTCCGGCATGAGCGCCACGGCGTTGCCGGACTCCACGAGCCGGGTCTGCGCCTGCAGGTCCGCCGTCGAGAACCGGACGTCGGGCTCGAAGCCCGCCCTCCGGCACAGCTGCTCGCCCCAGTGCCGCGAGGCGGCTCCCCGCGGTTCCATGACCCACGGGAGCTCGCGGGCCTCCCACAGGGAGGTGATGGCCGCGTGCTCCGGGCCGGGGGGAACCGCCAGGCGGATGGCGTCCGTGATCAGCCGGCGCCGGTCCAGGTCGGGATGGTGGGCGGCGGCGTGGCTCGGGTACTGCTCCGCCACCACGACGTCGAACTCGCGCGTCCACGTCTCGTAGAGGGCGCGCTCCGGCTCGGCCTGCACCATCTCCACCCGCACCTCCGGGTGCTCGCGGCGCATCGTGCCCAGCACGACCGGGAGCAGGGCCAGCGCGGCCGACTGGAACACGGCGACCCGCACCGTGCCGGTCACCGTGCTCAGCGACGCCGCGAGGTCCGACTCGGTGCGCTCCAGGACGTCGAGCAGCTCGGCCGTGCGCGCCACCAGGATCTCCGCCTGCGGGGTGAGCTGGACCCGCCGGCCGGCCTTGGAGAGCAGCGACACGCCGGCCTCCTTCTCCAGCGCCGAGAGCTGCTGGGAGACCGCCGAGGGGCTGTAGTTCAGGGCCGCGGCGACCTCCGCCAGGGTTCCGCGCAGCGCGAGTTCACGCAGCAGCCGCAGCTTGCGCACGTCCAGCACGGGCCACCGTCCATTCATCACGTCCGCTGACGAATCATCTGCGAAAAACATCACTTTATCCGAAGAGACGGGAGGCGCATAGTGAGTACTGCAACAGTGCTTTCCACGCAGACCAGGGAGTACCACCCATGACGACGATCCCCGTCCCCGCGACCGCGAACACCCCCGCGGCACCGTCGAGCGGACGCACCCTTCCCCACGCCACCATCCCGGCGTCGCTCCCCGAGCAGGCCGTGGCCACGGTCCGCCGCTGGCTCACCGAGGCGGAGGAGTTCCCCAAGGACGCCTCGGGCGAGCAGCTGGCCGGGGTGCTCAAGGACTCCAGCGGCCTGGACTTCACGGTCGGCTTCGTCGACGGCGTGATCCGGCCCGAGGACATCAAGGTGGCCGCCCGCAACCTCGCGCGGCTCGCGCCGAAGGTCCCCGGCTTCCTGCCCTGGTACCTGCGCTCCGCGGTGCGCGCGGGCGGGGCCCTGGCCCCGGTCGCCCCGCAGGTCGTGATCCCCGCGGCCCGCAAGGCACTGCGCGAGATGGTCGGGCACCTCATCGTGGACGCCAGCGAGGCCAAGCTCGGGAAGTCGATCGCCAAGATCCGCAAGGACGACGTCCGGCTCAACGTCAACCTCCTCGGCGAGGCCGTGCTCGGCGAGCGCGAGGCCGACCGCCGGCTGCAGGGCACCCACGACCTGCTGGCCCGGCCGGACGTGGACTACGTCTCCATCAAGGTCTCCTCCACCGTTGCCCCCCACTCCGCCTGGGCCTTCGACGAGGCCGTGGCCGAGGTCGTCGAGAAGCTGACCCCGCTCTACGCGCGGGCCGCCTCGTTCTCCACCCCGAAGTTCATCAACCTGGACATGGAGGAGTACAAGGACCTGGACATGACCCTGGCGGTCTTCACCCGGATCCTCGACCAGCCCCGGTTCCGGCACCTCGAGGCCGGCATCGTGCTGCAGACCTACCTGCCCGACGCCCTGCAGGCGATGATCCGCCTCCAGGAGTGGGCCCACGTCCGCCGCGCGGCCGGGGGCGCCCCCGTGAAGGTGCGCGTGGTCAAGGGCGCGAACCTGCCCATGGAGCAGGTGGAGGCCTCCCTGCACGACTGGCCGCTGGCCACCTGGGGGACCAAACAGGACTCGGACACCCACTACAAGCGCGTGCTCAACTACGCGCTGCAGCCGGAGCACGCCGACGCCGTCCGGATCGGCGTGGCCGGGCACAACCTCTTCGACATCGCCTTCGCCTGGCTGCTGGCCGCCGAGCGCGGCGTGGTCGAGGCGATCGACTTCGAGATGCTGCTCGGCATGGCCACCGGCCAGGCCGAGGCCGTCAAGCGCGATGTCGGCTCCCTGCTCCTCTACACCCCGGTGGTGCACCCGGCCGAGTTCGACGTGGCCATCGCCTACCTGATCCGCCGGCTGGAGGAGGGCGCGAGCCAGGAGAACTTCATGTCCGCGGTCTTCGAGCTCTCCGCGAACGAGGAGCTCTTCGACCGGGAGAAGAACCGCTTCCTCGCCTCGCTGGCCGCGCTCGACGACACCGTGCCGCTGCCGAACCGGGTCCAGGACCGTCGGCTGCCCGAGCTGCCGGCCCCGACCGACAGCTTCGCCAACACCCCGGACACCGACCCGGCCGTGGCCGCCAACCGGGACTGGGGCCGGGCGATCCTCGACCGTGTCCCCGGTTCCCGGGCCGGCGTGGAGACCGTCGCCGCCGCGGCGCTGCAGACCGAGGAGCAGCTCGACCGCGTCATCGACGCCGCTCTCGAGGCCGGCCGCGACTGGGCCGCCCTGACCGGGACCCAGCGCGCCGAGGTGCTCCACCGCGCCGGGGAGGCCCTGGCGGCCCGCCGCGCCGAGCTGCTCGAGGTCGCGGCCGCGGAGGCCGGCAAGACCCTCGACCAGTCGGACCCCGAGATCAGCGAGGCCATCGACTTCGCCCACTACTACGCCGAGCGCGCCCGCGAGCTGGACGAGGTCGACGGCGCGTCCTTCGTGCCCTCCCGGCTCACCGTCGTGACCCCGCCGTGGAACTTCCCGGTGGCCATCCCGGCCGGTTCCGTGCTGGCGGCCCTCGCCGCCGGCTCCCCGGTGGTGTTCAAGCCGGCCGGCCCGACCAAGCGCTGCGGCGCCGTGGTGGCCGAAGCCGTCTGGGAGGCCCTGGACGCCTCCGGGATTTCCCGCGACGTGCTCGCCCTCGTGGACCTCGAGGAGCGCGCCCTCGGCCGCCAGCTGATCTCCCACCCGTCGGTGGACCGGCTGATCCTCACCGGTGCCTACGAGACCGCGGAGCTGTTCCGCTCCTTCCGCTCCGACCTGCCGCTGCTGGCCGAGACCTCGGGGAAGAACGCCCTCGTCGTCACCCCCAGCGCCGACTTCGACCTGGCCGCCAAGGACGTCGCCTACTCGGCGTTCGGCCACGCCGGACAGAAGTGCTCGGCGGCCTCCCTGGTGATCCTCGTCGGCTCCGTGGCGCAGTCCCGCCGGTTCCGCAACCAGCTCGTCGACGCGGTCACCTCCCTCACCGTCGACTACCCGACCAACCCCGCCGCGCAGATGGGCCCGCTCACCGAGCCGGCCGAGGGCAAGCTGCTCCAGGCCCTGACCTCCCTCGAGGAGGGCCAGTCCTGGCTGATCGAGCCGCAGCAGCTCGACGGAACCGGCAAGCTGTGGTCCCCGGGCGTGCGCACGGGCGTGCAGCGCGGCTCCGAGTTCCACCTGGTGGAGTACTTCGGGCCCGTGCTCGGCGTGATGACCGCCGAGACCCTGGAGGAGGCCGTTGCCATCCAGAACGAGGTCGACTACGGCCTCACCGGCGGGCTGCACTCCCTGGACCCGGACGAGATCGGCTACTGGCTGGAGAACGTCCAGGCCGGCAACGTCTACGTCAACCGCGGGATCACCGGCGCCATCGTCCAGCGCCAGCCCTTCGGCGGCTGGAAGAAGTCGGCGGTCGGCCCGGGCACCAAGGCCGGCGGCCCGAGCTACCTCATGGGCCTGGGCGAGTGGGAGCCTGCGCCGCTGCGCGACGCCGGGCGCCCCGTGGCCGACATCGCGGTGGCCGCCCTGGTCGCCGCCGCCCGTTCGGGCCGGGCCGGCGTCACCGCAGAGGAGGCCGAGGCGCTCGAGCAGGCACTGCGCAGCGACGAGGCCGCCTGGGCCGGGGAGTTCGGCGTCGCCCGGGACGTCTCGCAGCTCTACGCGGAGCGCAACGTCTTCCGCTACCTGCCGCTGCCCGTGACGGTCCGGCTGTCCGAGGGCGAGCCCCTCGCCGGCCTGCTGCGCGTGGTCGCCGCCGGTCTGCGCGCCGGCGCCGAGCTCACCGTCTCCTCGGCGCTCGAGCTGCCCTCCGCGGTGCGCTCCGTGCTCACCGGCCGGGGCGTGCGGGTCCGGGTGGAGGACGACGCCGCCTGGCTGGCCGGTGCCTCCGCCCTCGACGGCGGACGTGTCCGCCTCATCGGGGGGGACCGTGCGGGCTTCATCGCCGCGACCGGGTCCCGTCCCGACGTGGCCGTCTACGCCCACCCCGTCACCGGGGCGGGCCGGGTGGAGATGCTGCCGTTCCTGCACGAGCAGGCCGTGAGCATCACCGCGCACCGCTTCGGCACGCCGAACCACCTCACGGACGAGCTGATCTAGCAGCTCTTCCTGTCGCGGCCCC
>NZ_JBISWK010000135.1:0-10221 GCF_044462205.1 Kocuria rhizosphaericola
GTCCACGGCCCGGGGCCGTCTCTTCCCGCGCCCGGGCAGGGCCCCTGGTGGGTCAGCCGTGGACCAGGGACGCGTGGCCGACGAGGTTCTCGTCGAACGAGCCGGCCGCGGGGTCGTAGCCGTCACACGTGATCAGGCGCAGCTCGGGGCCGGACGGTGCCGCCCGGCGAGGACCCCGGGGCCCTCCGGGCACGGCCGTGCGGACGCCACAGGCCACCGGGATGTCCGAGGCGAGGGATTTCACGGGGACACCTTCGGGCCGGGAGCTCAAGTGCTTCTGCGACTCCGCGTCGTGGAAGGCTCCTTCTGCGTCGCTCAGGGGCAGGGCCGGGCGACCGGTGTAGTCTCCTGTCACGCCGAGTTCCTGCTGTGGCGTGCGTCACCGGGCACGATACGGACGCAGGACGACGAGGAGTGAGGCATGGACCGGATCCGCGTGACGGTCAACGGGCGGGAGCGCACCGGCGAAGGCGCCGGGCCCCACACCCGTCTGCTCGACTGGCTGCGGGCCGAGGGACTGACCGGCGCGAAGGAGGGCTGCGCGGAGGGCGAGTGCGGGGCCTGCGCCGTCCTCGTGGCCCGTCCGGACGGGCCCGGCCGGAGCCGCTGGACTTCCGTCAACGCGTGCCTGCCGCCCGCCGCCGCCTTCGACGGCCAGGAGCTCGTCACGGCCGAGGGGCTCGGCACGGCGGCCGGCGCCTGCACCCCCGAGCGGTTGCACCCCGTCCAGCGCGAGATGGCGGACCGGGGCGGCTCCCAGTGCGGCTACTGCACCCCCGGCTTCGTCTGCTCCATGGCCGCCGAGTACTACCGGCCCGAACGGCACGCCGCCGGCGAGGACGCCCCCCGCACCGGCACCGACGTCGTCGGGGCGGACCACGCGGCCGAGCGCGAGCGCGGCCCCAACGGGTTCGACCTGCACGCCCTGAGCGGCAACCTCTGCCGCTGCACCGGCTACCGGCCCATCCGGGACGCCGCGTACGCCCTGGGCGACCCGGAGGAGACCGACGCCCTGCGGCGGCGCCAGGCGGAGCCCCCGCCGCCGCCGCGGCCCACCCGGCTGGCCGCCGGCGACGCGGAGTTCGCCCGTCCGGCCGGTCTCGACGAGCTCTTCGAGCGGCTCCGGGAGCACCCCGACGCGCAGCTCGTCGCCGGGGCCACCGACACGGGCGTGGAGGCCAACCTCCGGCACGCCCGGCCCCCGCTGACGCTCGCCGTGGACCGGATCGAGGAGCTGCGCCGGATCGAGGTCGGCTCCGACCGGATCGAGATCGGTGCGGCACTGAGCCTGTCGGAGATCGAGCGGGAGCTCGCCGGCCGGGTCCCGCTGCTGGACCAGCTCTTCCCCCGGTTCGCCTCCCGGCTGATCCGCAACGCCGCGACCCTCGGCGGCAACCTGGGCACCGGTTCGCCGATCGGGGACTCCGCCCCCGCCCTGCTGGCCCTGGGTGCGTCCGTCGTGCTGGCCTCGGGCGAGCACGAGCGCGAGGTCCCCCTGGACGAGTACTGGACCGGCTACCGGCGCAGCGTCCGGCGCCCCGGGGAGATCATCCGCGCCGTGCGGATCCCCCTGCCCCTCGCCGAGCACTGCGCGTTCCACAAGGTCGCCAAGCGGCGCTTCGACGACATCTCGAGCGTGGCCGTCGGCATCGCCGTGCAGCTCGAGGACGGGGCCGTGTCCTCCGTGCGGATCGGCCTGGGCGGCGTGGCCGCCACTCCGGTCCGGGCGCGCGCCACCGAGGACGCGCTCACCGGCCGTCCCTGGGCCCGGGAGGGGGTGGCCGCGGCCGCCGCCACGATGGCAGGGGAGGGCACCCCCATCGACGACCTGCGGGCCAGCGCCCGGTACCGCTCGGCGATGCTGGAGCAGGCCCTGCTCAAGTTCTGGGCGCAGACGCCTGTCGACCCCGGCCCGGAGGTGTCCCCGTGAAGTCCCTCGCCGACCGTCCCGTCGACCCCGTGGTG
This sequence comes from Kocuria rhizosphaericola, assembly GCF_044462205.1. NCBI lineage: Bacteria > Bacillati > Actinomycetota > Actinomycetes > Micrococcales > Micrococcaceae > Kocuria > Kocuria rhizosphaericola. The sequence continues at coordinate 1,966 of NZ_JBISWK010000135.1, forward strand.
GGCGTGCCCGTGGCGCACGAGAGCGCGGGCCTGCACGTCACCGGCACGGCGCTCTACACCGACGACCTGGTCGCACGCCAGCAGAACGTGCTGCACGCGTGGCCCGTCCAGGCCCCGCACGCCCACGCCCGTGTGCGCGGGCTGCGGACGGCGCCCGCCCTCGAGGTCCCCGGGGTGGTGCGGGTGCTCAGCGCCGACGACGTGCCGGGGGTCAACGACGCCGGCACCAAGCACGACGAGCCGCTGTTCCCGCGCGAGGTCATGTACCACGGGCACGCCGTGTGCTGGGTGCTGGGCGAGACCCAGGAGGCCGCCCGCCTCGGGGCGGGGGCCGTCGAGGTCGACTACGAGCCGCTGCCGTGCCTGCTCACCCTCACGGAGGCGATCGAGGCCGGGAGCTTCCAGGGGATGCAGCCCGTCGTCGGCCGCGGGGACGCCGGCGCGGCCCTGGAGGCCGCCGCCCACCGCTTCGGCGGGGAGCTCGAGTTCGGCGGGCAGGAGCACTTCTACCTGGAGACCCACGCCTCCCTCGCCCACGTCGACGAGGCCGGCCAGGTCTTCGTCCAGTCCAGCACCCAGCACCCCACGGAGACCCAGGAGATCGTCGCCCACGTCCTGGGCCTGGGCAGCCACGAGGTCACCGTGCAGTGCCTGCGCATGGGCGGGGCGTTCGGCGGCAAGGAGATGCAGCCGCACGGCTTCGCCGCCGTGGCCGCGCTCGGCGCCGTCCTCACCGGACGGCCGGTCCGGCTGCGGCTCAACCGCACCCAGGACATCACCATGACCGGCAAGCGCCACCCCTTTCACGCCCGCTGGGAGGCCGGCTTCGACGACGACGGGCACCTCCGGGCGCTGCGGGCGACCCTGACCAGCGACGGAGGCTGGAGCCTGGACCTCTCCGAACCGGTGCTGGCCCGCGCGCTGTGCCACGTGGACAACGCCTACTGGATCCCCGACGTCGAGGTGCACGGACGGATCGCGAAGACCCACAAGACCTCCCAGACCGCGTTCCGAGGCTTCGGCGGCCCCCAGGGCATGCTCGTGATCGAGGAGGTCCTGGGCCGGTGCGCCCCGCTGCTCGGCCTGGACCCCACCGAGCTGCGGCGGCGCAACTTCTACGTCCCCGGCCAGGCCACGCCCTACGGGCAGCCGGTCCGGCACGCCGAGCGGCTGCACACCATCTGGACGCAGCTGCTGGACCGGGCCGACGTCGACCGGCGCCGGGAGCGGATCGCGGCCTTCAACGCCGCCCACCCGGACCTCCGCCGGGCCCTGGCCGTGACTCCCGTGAAGTTCGGCATCTCGTTCAACTTCACGGCGTTCAACCAGGCCGGTGCGCTCGTGCACGTCTACAGGGACGGCTCCGTGCTCATCAACCACGGCGGCACCGAGATGGGCCAGGGCCTGCACACCAAGATGCGGCAGGTCGCCGCCACGGCCCTGGGCGTCCCCCTGGAGAGCGTGCGGCTGGCGCCCACCCGCACGGACAAGGTGCCCAACACCTCCGCGACGGCCGCGAGCTCCGGGTCCGACCTCAACGGCGGCGCCGTGAAGAACGCCTGTGAGCAGATCCGCGACCGGATGGCCGAGGTCGCCGCACGGCAGCTGAACATCCATCCCGACGACGTGCGCTTCGTGGACGGGCGGATCACCGGGATCGGCTTCACCGACCGGGACATCGCGTTCGCGGACCTCGCCCGGGACGCCTGGTTCCAGCGGGTGTCGCTGTGGGCGGCCGGCTACTACCGGACCGAGGGGCTGCACTGGGACAGCTCCCGCATGCAGGGCGAGCCGTTCAAGTACTTCTCCTACGGCGCGGCCGTCTCGGAGGTCGAGGTCGACGGGTTCACCGGCGCCTACCGGCTGCTGCGCACCGACATCGTGCACGACGTCGGGGACAGCCTCTCCCCGCTCATCGACGTCGGGCAGGTCGAGGGCGGCTTCGTCCAGGGTGCCGGCTGGCTGACCCTCGAGGACCTGCGCTGGGACGTCTCCGACGGGCCGCACCGGGGCCGGCTGGCCACCCAGTCCGCCAGCACCTACAAGCTGCCGAGCTTCTCGGAGATGCCCGAGGAGTTCAACGTGCACCTCTTCGAGGAGGCCACCGAGAGCGGCGTCGTCTACGGCTCCAAGGCCGTCGGGGAGCCGCCCCTGATGCTCGCCCTCAGCGTGCGCGAGGCGCTGCGCGAGGCGGCCGGCGCGTTCGGTCCCGGCGGCCGCAGTGTCGCGCTCGCCAGTCCCGCCACCCCGGAAGCCGTGTTCTGGGCGGTCCAGGAGGCACGCCGCGCGCTCCCCGCGGACGCCACGGACCCCGCCGCGGCACCGGCGACCCCGGCGGCGCGCTGACGTGGACTGGCTGGACGCGCTGCAGCACCTGCGCGCGGAGGCCGCGCCCGGGGTGCTCGTCACCGTGACCGAGGTGCGCGGGCACGCCCCCAGGGAGGCCGGGGCCAAGATGGTCGTGGCCGGGACGGCCACGTGGGACAGCGTGGGCGGCGGCAACCTCGAGGCGACCGTCGTCGAGCGCGCGCGGGCGATGCTGGCGTCCGGGGCGAGCGCGCCGGAGACCATGACCTTCTCGCTCCACGAGCACGCCGCCGTGGCGCACGGGCGGCAGTGCTGCGGGGGCGTGGTCAGCGTCCTGCTCGAGCCCCAGCGCGCCCGTCCGTCCGTCGCCGTGTTCGGCGTGGGGCACGTGGGGCACGAGCTCGCCCGGGTGCTGTCCCGGCTGCAGCTGCACCTGCACCTCGTGGACAGCCGGCAGGACCGGCTGGACCCCGCGCGGCTGGCCGACGTCACCGGCGGGACCGCGCAGGTCCACCTCCACCACAGCCCGGTCCCGGAGAACGTGCTGGCCGCGCTGCCGGCCGGTGCGCACGTGCTGATCATGAGCCACGACCACGCGGAGGACTTCCTCCTCTGCGACGCCGCGCTGCGCCGGGACGACCTCGGCAGCGTGGGCCTGATCGGCTCCCGGGCCAAGTGGTCGCGGTTCCGGGTGCGGCTGCGGGAGGAGGGGCACGACGCCGCCGCCCTCGAGCGCATCACCTGTCCCGTCGGGCTCCCCGGCATCCCGGGCAAGACGCCCGCGGTCATCGCCGTCAGCGTGGCCGCCGATCTCCTCCGGACCCTCGCCGCTTCGGAGGGCCTCCCGAGCGCCTGAGCAGCACGCGTCCGGCCGACGCCCGGGGACCGTCGAGCCGCTGCGCGGACGCCGTCCGGTGCGGCCCCCGGCCCTGGTCCGGGCCGGAGGGAGGCGCCGCCCTCGAAGGATCAGGACGAGGGCGGCGCCCGGAGAGTCCGGTCGGCTGTGCTCCGGTGTCCCCCCACGTGCATCGCACATCGGACCCGTGAGCCGGCCTTGACCCGTCGAGGCCAGGTTACTGACTTGTAGGTCCGGGTCCACCATTTCGTAAGGCGGCTCACACTCCGGTCGGTTTCCGCTCCGACGTGCGGGGACGGCCCCCGGGAAATCGGCGCGACTGCGCCGCGCAGCGTGTCCGCGGGACGGCTGGGACGCGCTCCGGGGAGCTCAGTAGGCGGTGCGCGCGGCGTTCCGGGCCCAGGCCTCGAACGGCTCGGTGCGCTCGTCGAGGGCCACCGGGCGCACCGGCAGGGACCGCTCGTGCTCCGGCTTGGCGAAGTACTCGTAGAACTCGGCGTCGTCGAAGCCGCCGGAGGCCGCGTCGTGGCGGTCCGCGGCGAACCAGACGGCGTCCAGCCGGGCCCACAGCGAGGCCGACAGGCACATGGGGCACGGCTCGCAGCTCGTGTAGAGGGTGGCGCCCGAGAGGTCGAAGGTGCCCAGCTCACGGCAGGCGTGGCGGATCGCCATGACCTCGGCGTGCGCGGTGGGGTCGTGGTCGGCCGTGACGCGGTTGACGCCGGAGAAGCGGCGCCCGTCCGTGGTGACGACCACGGCGCCGAAGGGGCCGCCGTCGACGGCGGCGTTGCCCACCGCCAGGTCGATGGCCTCGAGCAGCAGCTGCCGGGCGTCGGGCGGCGGGGTGGGGCGCGTGTCCATGCGGATCTCCCGGGGTGGGCGCAGGGGCCGCCGTGGAGCACCCCGGGCGCGTCGGGGACGTGCGCCGAGGGGCCGCTGCGTCGTCGATGATGCGGTTCCGCCTGGTGGGCGTCCCGGGGATCCGGACCCGCCGTGGGCTTGTCGAGAGGTTACCGAGGAGTGTGCTCGACCACAACGGGCGCGGCGACGGAGTGCGCCCGCCGGCGCCCGGCCTCACCCGCCGGACCCCGCCGGCCCTCGGGCGACCCGGCCGGTGTCCACGGGCAGCTCGTCCAGGCGCCACTCCAGCAGGCCGTCCTCGAGCCGGCGGGCCCGTCGCCCCCGGGCGCGCAGGAGGTCCACGGCCTCGTGGGCGAGCACGCACCAGGCGCCGCGGCAGTAGGCCACGACCTCCTGCTCGGCCGGCAGCTCGTCCAGGCGCTCCGGCAGCTCCGCCAGCGGGATCGAGACCGCCCCGGGGATGTGGGCGGCGGCGTACTCCTCGGGCGGCCGGACGTCCAGGACCGCGATCTCCCCGCGAGCGGCTCGGGCCAGCAGCTCGTCGCGGCTCACCTCCCGCTCGGCCGTGCCCTCCCCGGCGAGGGCGCCACCGGTGCCGAGGTAGTCCTCCCGGGCCCGTTCCACCTCGGCCACGCGGTCGCCGGCCACGGTGCGCAGCTGCTCGTAGAGGCGTGCCACGTCCAGCCCCGCCAGGTCGTAGTGGATCTTCGTCCCGTCCCGGCGGGTGGTGACCAGCCCGGCCTGCTTGAGCACCTGCAGGTGCGCCGACGCGGTGCTCAGCCCCAGGCCCGCGGTCGCGGCGAGGTTCTCCACGCTGCGCTCGCCCTGGGCCAGGAGGTCCAGCAGCTCCAGGCGTTTGCCGTTGCCGAGCGCCTTGCCCACCCGGGCCAGCTGCTCGAAGAGCACGGTCTTCTTCCGCCGGTCTCCCATCCGCTCCTCCAAAGATTTGTGGAATACTGTCAAGAACCATGTTCCATGTTTCTTTGGAACATGAGCGTACTCGCCGTCCGGCGGGTCCACGACACAGGAGGGAGCCGATCATGGGCCGGCGCACCAGCCCCAGCGGCACGAATCCGCCCCTCCGCCTCGGGCTGCGCGCCAACGCCGCCCAGTTCACGCTCCTGGTGGCGGTCAACGCCCTGGTCGGCGGCATGGTCGGGCAGCAGCAGACCGTGCTGCCGCTGCTGGCCGAGGACGAGTTCGGGCTCACCGGCTACACCTTCATCTTCACCTACGTCGCCGCGTTCGGGATCACCAAGGCGATCGCCAACTGGTTCGCCGGCACCTTCTCCGACCGGTACGGGCGCAAGCCCGTGCTGCTGGCGGGCTGGCTCTTCGCCGTGCCGGTGCCGCTGATGCTGATCTGGGCCCCGGACTGGTGGTGGGTCGTGGCCGCCAACGTGCTGCTGGGCATCAACCAGGGCCTGACCTGGTCCACCACCGTGGTGATGAAGATCGATCTCGTGGGCCCGACGCAACGAGGCCTGGCGATGGGGCTCAACGAGGCCGCCGGCTACGGCGCCGTGGCCGTCACCTCCCTGCTGGCCGGCTATCTGGCGGAGCAGTACGGGCTGCGCCCGGCCCCCTTCCTGCTGGGCCTGGCCTACACCGCCCTGGCGCTGCTGCTCTCCGGGGTGTTCGTGCGTGAGACCCGTGGTCACGCCCTGCTCGACGCCGGCCGGCACACCCCCCGCGCCGACGGGATGCACGACCACCTGCACGCGGAGCTCACCGACCGCCAGATCATCGCCCAGACCAGCCTCAAGGAACCGGCCCTGTCCTCGGCCAGTCAGGCGGGCCTGGTCAACAACCTCAACTTCGGGCTGTCCTGGGGGCTGTTCCCGCTGCTGTTCGCCACCGCGGACCTCACCGTGGCCCAGATCGGTCTGCTCTTCGCCCTGTATCCCGGGGTGTGGGGCGTGGGGCAGCTGGTCACCGGGGCGCTCTCGGACCGGGTCGGGCGCAAGCACCTGATCACGGCCGGGATGAGCATCCAGGCCGCGGCCCTGGTGCTCATCGCGCTGGGCGAGGGCTTCGGCGGCTGGGCCGCCGGCACGATGCTGCTGGGGGCGGGCACCGCGATGGTCTATCCGACCCTGCTGGCGGTGGTCGGCGACGTCGCCCACCCGGTGTGGCGCGGGCGGGCCGTGGGCGTCTACCGCGTCTGGCGCGACCTGGGCTACGCGGTCGGGGCTGTCCTCGGCGGGATCGTGGCCGACCTGCTGGGCCTGCAGGCCGCCGTCTGGGCCGCCGCGGGCGTCAGCGCGGTCTCGGCGCTGGTCGTGGCGGTGCGGATGTACGAGACCCACCAGCCGGTCCCGGCGGCCCCGCGGGACTGAGTCCGCCGGGCGGAGTGTCCACGGAGTCCCGGGCGCCCTCGGCGGGACCGGCGGAGCAGGGGCCCGCCTCGGGGGTCCCGTGGGCGGTCGCTAGAGTGGGAAGCACCCACCCGCCGCGACGGGACCGCACCCACCGGGCCCGCGCCGGCCCGGTCGCCCCGCCGGCGACCTGAATCCCGAGCTCACCAGGAGGGCACTCCTCCCATGGCCGATCTGTTCGACTTCAACCACGGCGGCGCCACGCATCCCGGCGCGCGCGCCGCCGTCCACCCCGGAGCGGACTTCGGCGAGCACGTGGTGCTGTACACCGTGGTCGCCGAGACGGACGAGCACATCGTCCTCGACGACGGCTTCACCTACGACAAGCGCACCGGTGTGGTCCTGGGCCCCTCGGGACGCCCCACGCTCCAGAACCGCATGACGGCCACCGAGGGCAGCGCGATGTTCGCGTCCTGGTCCGGGATCGCCCGGCTGCCCCACCGGCCGGTCCCGGACGGCGCCCCGGGCGGCGGCTCGGCCCCGCCGGGCGCACCGCAGCGACGCATCAGGACGCTGCTCCGCCGCCTCGGACGTCGGTGACGTCGCCGGCGCTCGGCGGGGCGCACCGGCTGCGAGCCCGGGTGCCGCGGCGGAACCGGCGGGCCGGCCGGTCCGGGGCGGCAGGACCGTGCGCTGCCGGCCTCCGGTGCAGGCAGGTCATAGGCTGGTCGGCGGACCTGTCCACCCGTTCCCCCGAGGAGTGCACCGTGCCCCTGACCCAGCGACACCTGTTCGGCCCCGGCCCGTCCAACCCCTATCCGGAGGCCACGGCCGCGCTGGGCCATCCGCTGCTCGGTCACCTGGACCCCGCCTTCCTCGACATCATGGACAGCGCCTGCGACGGCCTGCGCACGGTCTGGGGCACGGGCAACCGGCGCACCCTGCCGCTGAGCGCCACGGGTTCCGCCGGGATGGAGGCGGCGTTCGTCAACACGGTGGAGGACGGCGACGTCGTCGTCGTCGCCGTCAACGGGCTGTTCGGCGAGCGCATGTGCGACGTCGCGGCCCGGTGCGGCGCTGAGGTGGTGCGCGTGGACTTCCCCTACGGGGAGCCGATCGATCCGCAGCGCGTCGCGGAGGCGCACCCGTCCCCCAAGATCATCGCGGCCGTGCACGCGGAGACCTCCACGGGCGTGCGCTCCGACATCGCCGCGCTGGGCGCGCTCAAGGGCGACGCCCTGCTGCTCGTGGACGCAGTCACGTCGATCGGGGGCATCGAGCTGCGCGCGGACGACTGGGGCGTGGACCTCGGCTACGCGGGAACCCAGAAGTGCCTGGGGGTCGCGCCGGGGCTGGCGCCGTTCACGATCTCGGACGCCGCGTTCGAGCGCCGGGTGCGGCACCCCCGCTCCTGGTACCTGGACCTGGGCATGCTCGGCGGCTACGTGGGGGAGGCCCAGGGCCGCGCCCGGACCTACCACCACACCGCGCCCACGGCGATGATCGCGTCCCTGGACGCCGCGCTGCGCCGGATCGCCGAGGAGGGCCTGGAGAACGTCTGGGCCCGCCACCAGGCCGCGGGGGACGCGCTGCAGGCGGGCCTGCAGGACATGGGCCTGGAGCTGTTCGCGGCCGAGGGGCACCGCCTGCCGGAGCTGACCACGGTCAAGGTGCCGGAGGGCGTCGACTCCGCCTGGGTGCGGGCCTATCTGCTGGAGCACTTCTCCGTGGAGATCGGGGCGGGCGTGAAGGAGCACGCGAACACGGTGTGGCGGATCGGCCTGATGGGCCCCAATGCGAGCTCCGGGCCGGTGGCCCTGGTCCTGGGTGCCCTGCAGGAGGCGCTGCGGAACGTTCCCGCCCTGGTGTGACCCGCCCCTCCGCCCTCTGGCCACGACCCGCCGAACTCACCGG
>NZ_JBISWK010000136.1:0-1769 GCF_044462205.1 Kocuria rhizosphaericola
GGAACCGGTGAGTTCGGCGGGAACGGGGAGGGGGCGCGGAGGGGCAGGGGGCTGGGCTCAGGCCTCGTCGGAGATCCGGGCGGCCATGGTCCCGTGAATGACCGCGGCCCCGGCGCCCAGGCCGGCGGCCACCAGGACCGCCTCGGCGAGCTGGGCCTTCGAGGCGCGGGCCTTCTCGGGCCGTGTCACGTGGACCTCGAGGCAGTAGGGGCACGGGGACCTGACGGCGACGCCCACGGCGGTCAGCTCCCGGTGGAGCTGACCGATGGCACCGCCCTCCCGGCCGATCGTCCTGTCGGAACTCGCAGCCGCCTGGAACTCCTGCGGCGCCAGGCCCATGAACTCGGTCAGGCGCTCGAGGCCCTCCGGCGAGCGGTCGTGGCCGGTCACGGTGCGCTCCTGCCGGGTCGGTGTGGTCCGGACCCTCAGGTGAGGTCGGTCTCGGAGCGCTCGATGCGCTCCCCGGTGCCGGGGTCCGCCACGGTGCTGCGGGTGGAGCGGCGCCGGGACGGGACGGCGGCGGCGATCAGGACCAGCGCGAGGTAGGCCACGCCCACCCAGAAGATGATCTGGCCGGCCAGTGCGAGATTGATCGGGCCCACGGCGGACGGCAGCGCCAGCCAGAGGATGAGGCCGACGGCAATGGTGATCAGTGGGCCGGCAGGGTTGAGGCGCATGGCGGGGTCCTCTCGGGAGGGCGGACGGAGAACGAATGTATTAAGTAAAGCAAATCCATGCTTGATCATGTGGGACGCGCCCGCGCGGACCAGGAGACTCGTTCGGCGGAGGCGGGCACTGCCCTGTTCCGACGCGCAAGGTCATGTTCGGTCACGGCTGCGCCCGGCGCCCCGGGGCGCCCGGCCCGACCCCTCTGCCCCGGTCGGGCGCCGCGCCGCTCGGACCGCCCCGGCACACCGCGGGAGCGGGCCGGGAGCGTGCTGTCGGATCCTGCCCTGGCCTGGGGCAACTCCGGTGCCGGCGCCCGGGGGGAAGCAGGCGCGGAGCCGGCGGGGCCCACCCCGCGCACCGGCCGGCGACGGGTGCGCGGGGTGCCGACGACGCGACCACGGGGTGGTGCCGGACGCCACGGTCAGCCGGGACGCCGGGGCTGCTGGCCGGACCCGTGCGGCTCTGCTTCCATGGAGGAACGTGGGGGCCTACCGAGGAGGAACATCCGATGGAAACCTGGATCTGGATCGTGCTGGCCGTGGTCGTGCTGGCCGTGGTCGTCCTGGCCGTGCTGGCCGGGAGCCGCAAGAAGAAGGAGCGCGACGTCGCACAGCGGCGGGAGAACCAGGAGCGCGCCGCCGAGCTGCGCTCCCGCAGCGAGGAGGAGGACCTCTCGGCCCGCGAGCGCAAGGCGGACGCGGACGCGGCCCGCGCCGAGGCCGAGAAGGCCCGGATCGAGGCCGACCGTCTCGAGCAGGACGCCCAGCGGCGTGCCGAGGACGCCGAGAGGGTGCGCCAGGAGGCGGAGACCCACCGCCGGGACGCCGCGGCGCTCGCCCCGGACGGGGACGACCCCACCGCCGGGGACACCCCGCGCCGACGCCACGAGGACGTCACCGGCCACGGCTCCGGATCGCACTCCGACGAGGCCCCCTGGCAGGACGGCGACGCCGGGACGGACACGCGGACCCGGCGCGACGGTGACGCCGGGCCGGACGGGCACGCCCGGTCCGACGGCGACGTCCGGTCCGAGAGCGACCTCGGACCCGGGGACCGGCCGCGCGCCTGAGCCCCGGTGACGGGCGCGGCCGGTGCCGGGA